>JAHDHB010000624.1 GCA_020631545.1 Saprospiraceae bacterium
TTTTCTCCAAAATTCTAGCTCCTCATTCCTAAAAAATGAACAAACAATTCGTTGTACCCTCTAATGATCATAAATCATACTTCATACATCCCATTCACTCAATTATTTTTTGGTATTAACAACCAGAGATTGCCATAATGATGCATTCGATCTGCGTACCGTTTGCCCTTTGCGCCAGTACCTGCATAGATATCTACGTGGCCTGCGCCTTTGATGGCTCCGCCAACGTCTTGGGCGATAAGGAGGCGATATTCATAGCGAACCACCTTATTTTTTCGGTCAATGTAAGGCACTTTTCCTAGTAACAGGCTACCTAAGGGGATATAACGTCTATCTACAGCCACAGAATGCAAGCCTACAAGCTCTGTGCGCATAGCACCGGATGGTTTTCTAGAATCGGGATTAAAAAAGGTGTAGGATGGATTGTGGAAAAGGACGTTTTCCATTTGATCGGGATTCTCTTTCACATAATTTTTTATGGTGGACAAGGAAGCCGATCTAGCAGAGATGCGCCCAGAACTCACCAAATACCGTCCAATACTACGGTAAGGATGTCCGTTTTTACCACCATAGTGGAGCATTTCTTTACGGCCATCTTCGTACTCTAAGTAGCCAGAACCTTGAATTTGAAGGGAATATAGGTCAATTAAATTATTCGAATAGGCAATCTCTAGGCCTTTTCCTTTTAAAACGCCTTCCCCATCAATTTCACGACGAGAGGGTAGTTTTCCTTTCCAATTTTTTGGCTTACGATATAAGGGAAAGCGATAGACACTATCAGGCTTTTCTCTAGCACAGAGAATAGGGGTATAATAAGCTGTAAAATGCATATTGCCTTTTTTATCTTCTCCCCAGATTTTATAGGTATCAAACACTTCATTTAAGGGGGTATTCCCATCTTTTAGCTGTTGTATAATTGCTAGATTCTCTTGTAGTTGCTCCTTGCTAATGGTTAAATTTCCAGCCTTATTTTCTGCCTTTAATTTCTTGTTGTCCAAGCGTTTATGGCATATTTTTGCAGCATAACGCAAGTCTTCATCTAGCAAGGTGGAAAAATCAAGATCTACTTTATCTTTTACAAACACCTTCTTCATTCGTTTGGCTGTCGTCAATTTTCCATTTCGATCAAAATCATAGCCTCGACCAATAGGCATGGTATCATGAAAGACGAACTCCTTGGTCAAAACCTTAAGTGGTAGGGGAGGGGACTCATCGACTAAAGCGTGTTCCTCACAGCTTTCGGCTTCCTCTACCGCTGTTTTGCAAGATAAGGCCGTGAGTAGCATGAGGAAATAAAAGGTCTGGGTGGTGTATCGCAAAACGGTGTTTTTAGTTAAGAGTTATGAGTTAGTAGTTAAGAGTTGCTCCAACAGCATTTTTACCTGCTCATTTTGTGGAAATTTTGTCCGTAATTTTTTCAATAAGGCCATCGATTTTTCCTTGTCCTTTTTAAAAAAATAGTACCCGACCAAGTTCAACCATGCTTTTTCATAATCGGGATCTAGGGTGAGGGCTTTTCGATAATACCTTTCTGCTTTATCGGTTTCTCCTTTTAATAAATGGATAAAACCTCGGTTGTTCAAGGCTTGTGGGAGTCTATCATTTTCAGAAAGAATAAAATCGAATACCTTAGTTGCTTCCTCTAATCGTTTTAATTGTAAGAAAGTGACGCCTAGTTTATTATTGAAATCTAAGTTGTAGGGCCGTAATTTTACGGCTTGTTGGAAAAAGGAATTGGCATTTTCAGAATCGCCTAAGGTGACATAAGCTTCGCCGATTCGGTAGGCTGTCCATCCGTCTTCCATTTTTGTAGGATCTATAGATTTTGCTAGGGAAATAATCGTTGTGAAGTCTTGTTTTTCAAAGGCATAATGAACGGCTGTGTTGAATTTCCCTTCAATTGGAGCCTTCGATTTATCCAAGTAGAAACTTACGGAATCGAGAATGGCTTTTTCAGGTACAAACTTCTCATAAAGTGCAATATAGCCTCTAGCCATCAACAAATCAGAAGGCTCTTCCGCTGTCAGGCATTCCAAGCCTATAAAACGAGCAATTTCTTCTTTCTCTTCTTCCTTGATAGGCTTTCCTATATAATGATCGGTAATCCGCACATGAGGAATATCAATACTTCCTGTCTTGGGCATATGGCAACTTACGCAGTTGTCCTTTTTGGCTTGTCGTTCGGCCATTGGAGCAGTGCAAACTTCTTTTTCCAAGCTTTTATGACAGCTCTTACAGGCATCGTTGTACTTATTTTTCGTGGTTTCCTTAACGCTTACATGTGGATTATGACAGTTTGTACAGGTCATTTCTCCAACGGTAAAACACTTGCTCAACTTCATTCTATCCGCTTGCGAAGCCATGATGAAACTTTCATGGCTGTCGGAGTATCGTGGCAAAAATACATTCATCACCTCATTTAGCGGCATACCGGGGCGGAAATCATAAAACGACTTTCCTTCATTCAAAACGGCAATTCCTTGTAAATGACAGCGTTGGCAAATGTCAATTTCTAAAGAAACGGGAAGATTGGCAGGATTGACAATGCTGTAATCAATGTACTTTGAAGTATCGACTATTTCCCCGGCCATTTTTGCTTGTACGTGTAGCTCACCTGGCCCATGACAGCGCTCACACTCAATCCCTCTTGGCATTTCGGCGTACTTGTTTTCTGAGCCTTCTACGTGTTGGGGCAAGTGGTTGTGGCAAGTCAAGCATTCCGAAGCAATTATCCTTGAAAAACGAGAATTCTCTCCATCTTCAAAGCCTGGCGCTAAATCCCATTTACCTTCTTGAGTATAAAAAGTGATAGGCGCTTGATAGACATAGCCATTTTGATTGATAAGGTGAGAATTCGTATGCTGTCCAGAGCCAATAACGTAGCTTATTTTCTCTAGACGTTGATGTGTGGTATCTCCATTTTCCAAGCGGAATTCAAGGATGTACAAGCTAGAATCTTTCCAAAATGGGTGATAATAAAAATCGGAATCCTTGTCATAAACCAATGCATGTTTGTCAAACACTGCTGAACTCTTTTCCTTTGTCGCCAAATCAAAGGATTTACCCATTCCAGTATGAATGTACGTCTCGTAAATATTTTGATGGCAAGCACGACAAGTCTCCATCCCTACATAGTCTACGGTATCGTGTAGATTCAAGTAGATTCCTTCATTCTCAGCCACATGCTGCTTGTCATCTTCGTTGCAAAAGACAAGGGTCAGCGCAAGAGCTATAAAAAAGGTAATAACGGTTAACTTGGACAAAGGTTTTTTAGTTGAGAGTTAGTAGTTAAGAGTTAGTAGTTTTGGTAGGTGTGACTAACTTTTTGATTTCTTGCACAATTTAAGGCAAATTGTATTTATATGGGTAAATTGAAGGGGATTTTCTTTTTTATCTACCCAAAAAGCGCAGCGTCAAAAGATGACTATAGTTCATCCTTTGACTGCGTAGCGTCCTAAAATCCTAACCTTCAATCTCTTCTCCTAT
>JAHDHB010000044.1:0-10304 GCA_020631545.1 Saprospiraceae bacterium
ATGTAGAGGCGGTGGCTTTCGGTTTCGTTGTAGCCCGATTCATAACCAATGAATACATTTTTACTTCCCGTAGTACTACTGCTTCCAGCCCCTGCACCTAAAAATGAATTTCTTGTTCCATTCAAATTTTGGTATCCAGCTCCTCCCCCTATAAAGGTATTAGAAATTCCTGATGAGTTATCATGTCCTGCAAAACTACCTAAAATTGTATTATTATCGCCTGACATATTAGCTCTTCCAGCTTTATACCCTAAACAGACATTATTTATACCACTAATATTGTTTTCCCCTGCAGATTTTCCAAAATATGCATTTTGATTCCCCTCTTCATTGTCGCGACCTGCATTTACACCACAAAATGTATTGGATCTTCCACCATTATTGCTTTTTCCAGAATATGCTCCTAAAAAGGTATTATGATATCCAAAAGTATTTTTACTTCCGGCTGCCCAACCAATTAGTGTATTATGCTCCCCTGTTGTTATCATTACACCACTGTTAATTCCATAAATTGAATTCCCCCTCCCTATTGTATCATTATTCTCCCTATAAACAGTATTCTGCCCCCAAGCAATCTCCCCCCAAAACACCAAACAAAGCAAGCATCCAAAAATCAACGTATTTTTCATAGTTTGTAAATTTTAATTAATAAAAGAATCGGGAAAATGGTGTGTTATTTTGCCATTTTGTTCCCACGTTTTAATAGTCTGGATTTTTGTGGATTGATAAACCAGTTTTTTAAAAAGTTTTAATTTTGATGTTTTATTTCAAATCGAAAAACCATTTTATACAACTGATATTCAAGCAAATAAAAACATAAACAACTATAGAGAAATATTTTTAAAATTTTCTTTAAAGATGTCATCATTAAGATAATACAGCTATGTTCTAATCGGTTGGAAGGTTTAGATTTACCAGCATTTCAGTTTCCATCCTTGCCGTCCAGATTTAGGAAAACCATTCGAACATTTTCTTCTTTTCGTTCAGAGTAAGCGATCTTTTAGATCTACATTGTTAATCAAATAGTTGACATTTTCGTAACTAATTTATAGATTTGCTTTTGTAAAACATCAATGCTTAAAAATTTATTAATCCAAAAAATTATTCTAGGAATGAAACAAATAAGCGATAATGCTTCTGAGTTTATATTGTATACCTCAAAAAATGGGGAAATTAAAATAGATGTTGTCTTACAAGATGAAACGATTTGGCTTAGTCAAAAGCGTATGGGAAAGTTATTTGGTGTTGAAAGTCATACCATTACTTATCATTTAAAGGAAATCTATAGAACAGAAGAATTAAAAGAAGGAGCAACTACTCGAAAAATTCGAGTAGTTCAAAAAGAAGGAAATAGAAGTGTTAAACGATGGATAGATTTCTACAATCTAGATGCTATTATTGCTATCGGTTATCGGGTAAATTCCTACCAAGCTACACAGTTTCAAATATGGGCGACTAAGACGCTTAAAGAATACATTATCAAGGGTTTTGTATTAGATGATGAGCGTGAGATACGAACCTCTGAGCGAAGATTTTATCAAAAGGTTACAGATATATATGCCCAATGTAGTATTGATTATGATGCGAGTTCTCCTCTAACACGGAAATTCTATGCTACAGTACAAAATAAATTGCATTGGGCTATTACAAAAATGACCGCAGCAGAAATTGTGTACAATAGAGTTAATGCAAAAACGATAAACATGGGGTTAACAACATGGAAAATGCCCCGAAGGGGAAAATCCTAAAGTCAGATGTCAACATCGCTAAAAATTACTTAAAAGAGAGAGAAATAGGTGAACTTAATCGCTTAGTAGAATTGTATTTGAATTATGCTGAGTTACAAGCAGAACGACAGCGGGTATTAAAAATGAATGATTGGGCAAAAAAGCTAGATGCTTTCCTGCAATTCAATGAATACGAACTCCTCAATCATACAGGAAAAGTGTCTGCTGCAATAGCAAAAGCAACAGCAGAAGAAGCTTTCGAGGAATACAGAATTATTCAAGATAAAACCTTTATATCTGATTTTGATCAAATGATTAATCAGTTAGGAATTGACTCATAAAAAAACAAATAATTTCATCGAAACAGTTTCAAAAACTTGTTTTTTAAATTATTTTCCTGCACTTTTGTAAAACCAACGAGACGTAGTAGTTTGTTTAACATCATTAAAACGATATGATGAAGTTAAGTTTATCTGAAATCGAAAATTGGCAAGATTTCGAAAGTTTAATTGCTGATTATTTCTCAGGTCTAGGGCAATTGGAAACGAATAATATTTCTAATGTAGAAGTGCAGCAGGGAGGAGACGGTGGAGATGGAGGTATGGATATGTTGGTAACCTTTCAATTCTTTGATGTTATAGATAATCACCAAAAAAAGTGGGTTGTTCAATGTAAGTTTCTAGAGCGTTCTGTATCTAAAGCAGATTTGGCAACCGTAAATATTCCCAGTTTAATTCATGAATATGGTGCGGATGGTTATATTTTGATCTGCAAAAATCGAGTTACTAAGATTTTAGCTATTATGTTTGAAAATTTACAACGAAACTGTAAATTTGGTTATAGCTACAAAATTTGGAGAGGGAACGATTTTATCCAGCAGTTAAAAGGCAGGAGGGACTTGACGTTGCAATATTTCCCGAAATTTCATAACTTTATGAAGTAAAAAATAAAAAGACCATGAAAGCATTTATTTCTAATACACTGGATTTAGAGAATGATAAAGCTTATGTTATATCAAGCATAGCTTTCATGCTAGATGACTTAGGTTATAAGTCTCATAGTAGCCTTTCTAATTCTGAAGAAGCAATAGACATTCGAACAAAAGTAGGTATTCGCTCTGCCAATTTATTCATTGGTCTCCTTACTGACGATGGCGATACGCCAAAAAGTGTCTACAACGAATGGAAAATGGCCATTCAACATCGTGTCCCCTCCATCTTACTAGTAGAAGATACCCTAGATTATGATAGTTACGAATTCGATGAAGATTATCGTGGCAATGTCATCCGTTTTAGCCGCAAAAATCCTGAAATAGCTATTGAAGAAATTAAAGCAAAAATAGAGGCTTCTCGCCTAGATAGAAATCCGAAACGCTTGGAAAACATCGTGGCATGGCTCACTGGTGGCCAGGCTAGTATGCGGACGATTCAGTTGTTAGCACGGTAAAATAATATGGAGAATTCATTAATCATGTTAAGGGCATTCACAAACGATTTTTATGTGGATAGAACGTTAGTAAAACGAAAAAAATTGGTATGTATGTAAAACATCTCCGATAGTTGAAAAAACACCTTTAAACGCAAATAGTTTATGTTTTTTTACGCAAAAAACTTGCATTTTTAATTATTTTCCTGCAATTTTGTAAAACCAACGAGACGTAGTAGTTTGTTTAACATCATAAAAACGATATGATGAAGTTAAGTTTGTCAGAAATTGGGGATTGGCGAATTTTTGAGCAGTTAGTCGCTGATTTTCTTCGTAAAATTGGAGAATCCACTCGCAATAGCATCACTCATGTAGAAGTAAAACTTGGTGGTAAGGGGCGTGATGGAGGAATAGATATGTTGGTTATCTTGAAAATTAGCGATACACTTGCATTTCATGAAAAGAAATGGGTAGTTCAGTGCAAATTTTTAGAAAAAGACATTGCTAAATCGCATTTAGCAACGATCAACATTCCTAGCTTAATCCACGAACATGGAGCGGATGGTTATTTGTTAGTCTGTAAGAAGGATGTTACTTCTGGGATAACAGAGATGTTTGATAATTTTAATAAAAATTGTCGTTTTGGCTATAAGTATGAGATTATTACGGGTGAGGAATTTCTTAGAAAACTCAAAAAACAAGAAGTGATAATTGAGCAATATTTTCCAAAATATGCTAACTTTGCATTTAGAAATCGATAAAATAGTGTTATTATGAGAGCTTTTATTTCAGAAACCTTAGATTTAGATAATGATAAATCATATGTTGTAACTAGTATAGCTTTTATGCTTTCTAAATTGGGCTATTCTTGTTCTTCATTGGTCTCCAATTCTGAGAATGGTGCAGATTTAGAAACTATTGCAGATATTCGTTCTTCCAACCTCTTCATCGGCCTCCTCACGGATGATGGCGACACTCCCCACAGTGTGTATAACGAGTGGAAAGTAGCACTTAAGTACCGTGTACCCTCCATCCTCCTAGTAGAAGACACCCTAGATTATGATAGTTATGATTTTGATGAAGATTATCGTGGTAATGTCATTCGTTTTAGCCGCAAAAATCCTGAAATAGCTGTAACAGAAATTAAACAAAAAATTAAGGCTTCTCGTCTAGAAGAAAATCCGAAACGCTTGGAGAATATCGTGGCATGGCTCACTGGTGGTCAAGCTAGTATGCGGACGATCCAGCTTCTAGCACGGTGAGGATAGGCATGGAGAATAGAGCGTTGAGCATGGAGGATTTTTCGACATTACAATAAAACATTAAAACAATGTAAAAAGCACATCTAAAAACCTTGGTAAACAAAGAGTTCTTTAAAATTGTTTTTCTGGTGCAACATGCGCAAGATATTTTTGCTAATAAAACGGATAATATTTACCAATCACGTATTTATGATAAGGTGACGATGTCTGCGGATGAGCAATTCACCAAGCTATTTCAAGAAGAAAAATACAAGGAAGCATTGACGCTTTTGCAAGAACAATATATTAGCATTCCGCCTGAAAAACAACATAAAATACTAGAACGACAAGGTTTTTGCTATTGGCAATTAGGCGATTTCAACAAAGCGCTAACGACCTTTCAAACACTTGAATTAGATACGTTTTTGAAGGAAGAATACAATCCTGCATGGTACTATCAAGCTTTGACTTTTTATAAAATGGGAGCGCATGAGCAATGTAAGGATTTACTTGTTCGGATTGTTGAATTGCCTGATTATGTTTATAAGGAAGAAGCTAATCGATTGTTGAAAGAAATGGAGTAAAAATTAAAATGCTTCCATGTCTTTCAAGTATATTATTTGCTAGCCAATAATTAAGCATCATACTTCTTAAATTTCACACCGTATTTTCAAGAAGAGCCTTTTCGGAGTGCCCTCATGTCTTGTAGGGAAAAAAGAGCACTATGCCTCCGCCAAAAACGACAGAACTAAATCCCAATTCCTGACATTCTGTCATCAATAACTGGGGTGGTACGTGATTTGAATAGGAGCAGACGTATTTGTAAATTTATTTTTGGTAGGGTCAAATCATATTCCTACTACTGAATAACCACAAAAATTGTTGTTGATATGCAAAAAGGTAATATTTCCGTTCAAACCGAGAATATTTTTCCCATTATTAAGAAATTCCTTTACTCTGATCAGGAAATTTTCTTACGTGAGTTGGTCGCTAATGCGATAGATGCTACTAGTAAATTGAAAACGTTGGCATTGAAGGGAGAAGCTGAGGATACCTTGGAGGATCTCAAAATCGAAATTCTTGTTGATGCAGAAGCAAAAACACTAACGATAAGTGATAAAGGTATTGGTATGTCGGAAGATGAGGTAAAAAGATACCTTAACCAAGTCGCTTTTTCTAGTGCTCAGGAGTTTTTGGACAAATATAAAGATGAAAGCAGCATTATCGGTCATTTTGGCCTTGGGTTCTACTCTGCTTTTATGGTGGCCGATAAGGTGGAAGTCATTACAAAGTCTTACCGTAAAGGTGAAGCGGCGGTGAAATGGTCTTGCGAAGGCGATCCAGCATATACTTTGGAACCTGCGGAAAAAGAAACGCGTGGTACAAATATCGTTTTGCACATCAGTGATGACAGCAAGGAGTATTTGGAGGAAAGCCGTATAGGAGAGTTGCTAGGGAAATACTGCAAATTCTTGCCTGTTGAAATCAAATTTGGAACTAAGGAAGAATCTGTTTTTGAAGGTGAAGGCGAGGAGAAAGTAGAGACTAAAGTTGTCGTAGATAACATCATCAACAATCCTAGTCCAGCATGGAAAAAATCGCCGTCTTCTTTGACGGATGAAGATTATAAAGCGTTTTATAGTGAACTGTATCCACACAGTACGCCACCGTTGTTCTGGATCCACTTGAATATTGATTATCCGTTTAACTTAACGGGTATTCTTTACTTCCCTAAGTTAACGAATAACTTGGAGGTTCAGAAGAACAAAATTCACTTGTACTCTAATCAAGTTTATGTAACGGATGAAGTGAAGGACATTGTGCCTGAATTCTTGACCTTACTACATGGTATCATTGATTCTCCAGATATTCCGTTGAACGTATCTCGTTCTTACTTGCAAAGTGACCGTAACGTGAAGAAAATCACTTCTTACATCACGAAAAAAGTTGCGGAAAAACTTGACAGCTTATTCAAAGAAGATAGAGAGAACTTCCAAGCAAAATGGGAAAATATGGGCACTTTCGTAAAATACGGAATGCTTACTGAAGATAAATTCTTCGACCGTGGTCAGAAGTTTGCTTTGTTGGAAAATGTTGATGGAGAGTTCTTTACTATTGAAGAATACAAGGAGAAAATCAAGGCTGTACAAACAGATAAGCACGAAAAATTGGTTTGCTTGTATACCAATTCTCCTGTTGAACATGATGGGTTTGTCCAAGCTGCTAAGAACGCAGGTTATGATGTGTTAAAGACGGACGCGGTGATTGATAATCACTTTATGCAGCGTGTAGAGCAGAAAATGGGCGAGTTGAGCTTCGTTCGTGTGGATTCGAACACGATTGATAAATTGATTGACAAGGACGAAACACGAGAATCCGTTCTTTCCGAAAAGCAACAGGAAAAAGTGAAGGAAATCTTCACTACTGCGGTGGATTCTACTGGAGCCCATGTCGAATTGAAAGCGCTTTCTCCTGATGATCAACCTGTTTTGATTACGAAGCCAGAATTCATGCGTCGTATGCGTGAGATGTCTGCTATGAACGGAATGGACATGAGCCACATGCCGGACATGTACAATGTAGTCGTAAACACGAACCACCCATTGGTGACTGAAAAACTGCTTCGTGCTAAGAAACGCCAAGGAGAATTGGCCAAGCATCTTTACAACTTAGCGATGCTTAACCAAAACATGTTGAAAGGCGCCGCATTGACGGAGTTTGTTAACAGCAGCTTAGAACTTCTTCAGAAGTAATTGGCTGAAATTTAAGCTATAAACGGGATGCTTTTCTAAGAGAAGCATCCCATTTTTTTTCGCAAGAAATCGACATTTACTTTAAATTAACACTAGGGCTGTTATTCGAAAATTCTAAACAGCAGCATATCGCTATCCCAATTCCTTTATTAAATTGGCCACCTCAAAAGCACAGCCCCAAGCCAAGGTAAAACCAGCGCCGCCATGTCCATAATTATGAAGAATCCTCTTATTCTCAGACCATTCTAATCGAATTTCTTTTCGCACAGGACGTAGACCAGCATAGTGATTCTGTATTTTTTTGTCCGCTAATTCAGGAGAAAGGGCAATGCATCTATCCAGTATCTTTTTACTTTCCTCCTCATCTACAAATTCATTTTCCACACCCTCC
The DNA here is from genome assembly GCA_020631545.1 of Saprospiraceae bacterium. GTDB lineage: Bacteria > Bacteroidota > Bacteroidia > Chitinophagales > Saprospiraceae > JAHDHB01. Next base: position 7,538 of record JAHDHB010000044.1, read on the forward strand.
TCTGCCGTTCCTCCTAGTATAATCGAATCTTTTCGCGTAAAAATATAGGCCATTTCTGTTTCCACCACATCATCAATATAAAAACAAGAAAAGCCATCATTTTCTAGGACAACGATCTGTCCCTTTACAGGAATAAGATCCTGATCATTAAGTAATTGCTTAGCGCCATAGCCGGTACAATTAATAAGAACATCACACCCAGTAGATTCCTTTTCAAGACAGGTGATGCGCCGTTCCTCAAAACGACATTTTTTACTTTTCCTTAAGGCATTCAGCAAGTAGCCTAAATGAATTTGGGGTTCAAGGAAAGGAGCTTTGAGCATATAAAAACTAGTATATTCCTTTGCATGCGGTCTAATGTTAAAGTTGATTAGGGCGTTTTCAGGCAAAGCATCTTCCCACCATTCTTTTTCATAGGCTAACTTGTCCGAGAATACAATTAAATCTACTAAATCTACACCAGATTTTTCATCTTTAGCAAACTCAGCCAATTTGCTAAACGTCTGCTTGCTCCATTCGACTACTTTTTTCTTCGGTTCAGCTTTGAAAGGGAACCAAATCGCAGCGGCCTTGTTTGAAATGGTGTTGGGCGAAAAGTGTTCTGCGATTACAACTAACTCATGGCCTAGCTCTGCTAGATGAACCGCCGTTGTTAATCCAATTATTCCCGCCCCAATGATCTTTATTTTCATAAGATGACCTTGTTCGTATAATATGGTGTCAATAAATTTTACATCAAGATATAAAAGAAGAAGTAGAAGGCCTTAGCTTTATCAACAGATTTTTTGTGCCTGCTAAAAAAAAAGTCATACTTCCACTCACTCACTCACTCACTCACTCACAAAATCGGATTAATATCAACATTAGAAGCTCAGTCAGAAATAGGTAGCCATAAAATAACCTAAGCACCTTGATGAGTGACTTTCTTTATCTTTAAATTACCCTTTGTGACAACATATTCATAAGTTTTATGTTGAAAGTCAGAAAGAATAGTTAAGTAAGGTTTTATGAAATCACCCTATACCAAAGAACAGCTTATTCATTGATTATAAAGCTTATAGTAGGATTTTAAGATAAATTTAACAAGAGATTCTTCTTATGCCAAATGAAAAAGAGCGTACATAAGTCATTTTTTTTGTTACTTTTGTAGGCGCAATATTGTAAAAAGCCTAATCCATCAGAAGCAAATCCACGCTTCTGCTAGAAGAAGCAACTGATTTACAACACCTTATTAAAGTCTAACATTATATTCCCGAACACCACACCAAACAACACCCGCTACCCCTTAATTCACTGAAGCGAGATGAGCGATTTTAGTGTGAAAAAATAAATTATTGTATGCTTAAATTTCATAAAGAAGGGATAAAAATCATGACCGGCACAATTCTTATATTGTTGACGGTAAATGCATTACTATACTGGTTTGAGCCATTCAACACCCGTTTGCAATGGATTATAGGCTTATTTTCAGCATTTATATTCTTCTTAGTAGCCCAGTTTTTCAGAAACCCTAACAGAGAAGTCCACGTTGCGGACAATAACTTAATTTATGCTCCTGCGGACGGCAAGATTGTCGTTATAGAAGAAGCACAAGAAAATGAATACTTTGGAGACAAACGGATGCAAGTATCTATCTTTATGTCTCCTATGAATGTCCACGTTAATCGAAATCCAATAAGTGGAACGGTGAATTATTTCAAATACCATCCAGGCAAGTACCTAGTAGCATGGCACCCAAAATCTTCGTCAGAGAATGAACGGACAACGGTGGTCGTCGGCAATGGTGATTTTGAGATTATGATGCGCCAAATTGCAGGAGCTTTAGCCAAACGGATCGTGAACTACCTAGAGGAAGGGGAAGAGGTCTTGCAAGGGAAAGATTTTGGTTTTATCAAGTTTGGTTCAAGAGTTGACCTTTTCTTACCACTCAATGCAAAAATTGAAGTCGATTTGAACCAAAAAGTGAAGGGAAATCGAACCGTTATAGCAAGATTAACGTAAGAAAAAGGACAAAAAATAGGTTTGATGAAATAAAAAGCTTATTATTTTGTTAAATGCACGTCATTTCAATGGATTTTCGTTGCATATACTCGAATTCTTAAGTATTTTTGGAATCTACGAACATTTATCGTAGATTTTTGTTCTAAAAAAAGCCGTAGAGATGGAATAAAAGCGCTTGCTTATGGCCATTTTGAGTCATTTCTATAAACAGGCTTAAAAATATTCATTTTTTTATAACTGAAAACGCTATTCTAATCATGAAAAAATTTCTGCTATCCTTAGCGGTATTGGCTTTCGTAGGTACAGCTTCTGTTTCTGCCCAAGATGTCCAACCAGCTAAGAGCTCATGCTCAAAAGCTAAGACTGCATCAGTAACTGGCAAAAAAGCATGTTCTGCCTCTGCTGCTGCCAAAGCTGCTGCTGCTGATGCTTCTATCGAAGCTAAAACTTGTGCCACATCAGGAAAAACTTCTTATGTGCGTAAAAATACTTGTGCAAAATCTGGAAAAACTTCTTTCACCAGCGTTAAGTACTGCTCTGATTCCGGAAAATTTGTAAACGTTTCTCCATCTGAAAATGGTAGCGCTTCAGTTGTTTCTGGCAAAAAAGCTTGCTCAGCTTCTGCTGCTGCCAAAGCTGCTGCTGCTGATGCTTCTATAGAAGCTAAGACTTGCGCTGCTTCAGGAAAGACTTCTTATGTACGTAAAAGTACTTGTGCAAAATCAGGAAAAACTTCTTTCACCAACGTTAAGTACTGCGCTGATTC
>JAHDHB010000044.1:10404-21494 GCA_020631545.1 Saprospiraceae bacterium
CTTGTGCAAAATCAGGAAAAACTTCTTTCACCAACGTTAAGTACTGCGCTGATTCTGGAAAATTTGTGAACATGTCTCCTGCTGCCGAAAAGAAATCTTGCTCTGGTGCTAAGTCTACTTCTGTTTCTGCTGAGAAAAAAGCTTGTACAGGAAAAGCCAAAGCAACTACTGTGGCAGGTGAGAAAAAGGCTTGTACTGGTGCTAAGGCAACTACCGTAGCAGGTGAGAAAAAAGCTTGCTCTGCTTCTGCTGCTGCCAAAGCTGCTTCTGCTGACGCTTCTATCGAAGCTAAAACTTGTGCTGCTTCTGGAAAGACTTCTTATGTACGTAAAAGTACTTGTGCAAAATCAGGAAAAACTTCTTTCACCAACGTTAAGTACTGCGCTGATTCCGGAAAATTTGTAAACATGTCTCCTGCTGCTGAAAAGAAATCTTGCTCTGGTGCAAAAGCAACGACTGTTGCTGGCGAGAAAAAAGCTTGTACTGGTGCTAAGGCAACTACCGTAGCAGGTGAGAAGAAAGCTTGTACTGGTGCTAAGGCAACTTCTGCTTCTGCAAAAGCTTGTTGTTCTTCAAAAAGTGCTTCTGCTAAAAAAGCTTGCTGCTCAAGCAAAGCAAAATCTTGCTCTAAAGCAAAAACGACTAGCGCTTCTACTTCTACCAAAAAAGGCAAAGCCAAAATGGTAAAGGCTGAAGGCAAAAAATAAATTTGGAAAATGTATTATTACACGAAAGGTAAAAAAGACGAATTGAAGGACGTTTCGTAGCATTTCGATGTTACATTTTACTTTTATTTTTCCAATGACAGCGACCTAGGATGATTAATTTCCTAAGTCGCTGTTTTTTTTTTTGTTCTAACCAATACTTCGAAAAATCCTACTTAGTCAGAAAAAAACAGATAGAAAATTTATACTTTCCTGCAACGAATTCTAAGTAATATCCGTAAAACCAAATATTCCCATACATAAATTTGAAGAAATATAGACGCTTCGAACACTAATAAAAGAGCAAACAATGGAACATTTTTAAGTAGTAGCAGGCATTCTTTACCTAAAAATAGTCGTATCTTAGATGAACTACCAAGCTTCCAAAACTAATGGTTCTAAGCAATTGACTTGATAGAAAAATTGTCATTTTGCTTTGAATTATGTGTCGATTAAAATTCTATCGAGTTTTGGAAAAGAGGCATCTTTTTTGCACGTTGGTAAAGATTTTTGAATCGCCGCCTGATACCTGATCTACACCATTTGTTATTTGTAAAACGCTATAGCCCATGAAAAATATTTTCTTTCTCCTAATCATTTTTTCCTTAAGTGCTTGTTTGAGTACCAATAAAGAATTGAATGTAGATTCTTCAAGCCCTGATGCAGTAGATGGGAAGGAAGCCTCCTTAGAAACGAGTAATATTGAAGATGACCTCTACGTCGAACACGAAGATATTATTGGCCGCCATCAAGCGGAAAAAGCTTCTCCTGAAGCACTCTCTATTCGCTCTTTTGTGGTAGTTGCCGAAACAGGTGAGAACTATGATCAACTTAACCAAAAGATGCTTGAACTCAAGAAGAAGTTAAGTATTCCTGTTGATATGATGGGAAGGGATTATGACAAACAGAAAAATATCATTGCTGTCCCAGAAAATGATCCTGACAAGTATTATGCTGGAAAGTATTTCCCTCGAAGATATCCTTCTGAGAATCTTAGCCTTGAATACCTGAAGTTCTACAAGGAAGATGCTCCTGACAATACCATTGCTCTAGTAACGGGTATTTACAAAAGCAAGGATTTAGCGGAAAAAGCTATCAGTAAAATGAAAATTGAAGCTTTCATCGTAGAATCAGAAGTTAAATTTGGTGCGAACTAACCAAACTTATTTTCCATAGAAAATGGAGAATTAAGGCCAGAGCATGTGTACTCTATCCTTAATTCTCCATTTTTTTTAACACCTAATCAAAAAAAATTAGGCGCGTATTCAAACAATTTTTTCCTAAAAAAACAGTTTAAATCCTAAATAAATCCTAAATTCCAGTCGTTTAGAAAAAATGGTGTAAAGTTTGCCTTAATCCTAACGATTTAAGTCATTATCCGAAATCAATTTGCCATCAAATACATATTCATGCTCAACAAGCCATTTGTAGTGGTCTTCTTACTCTTCTTATCAGCTAGCCTAGGTTCAGTGGTGGATGCGCAGAGCACGGATTGTGATAGTTTTCTACTGGAACATCTCCATCCGATTTTGGATACCCTGCCGAATGCTAGTTTTGAGGACTTGGAACCTGTTCGGCAAATGGTGGGTTCTTCAAAAATCGTAGCGCTTGGGGACGCTACAAGAGGAAGCCACGAGACAGTTCTTATAAAACATCGACTCATTCGTTTTCTAATAGAAGAGATGGGATTTAACACCATTGCTCTTGAAAGCAATGGCCCTGAAACTTACTTGCTCAATGAGTATTTGCAAACGGGGGAAGGACGAGCAAAAAAATTGCTTAGAGAACTCCGTGTACGAATGCTGTATAATCCAGAAATGTTGGAGATTGTTCAATATTTGCGCGAACATAATAAGACGCAGGAGAAGCAAGTCCATCTCCTAGGCTTTGATATGCAAAATCATAAACTTGCTGTAGAAAACATAGAAAACTTCATTGAACGATATGATTCTACGCTTTCCTCCACTTTTTCCTATATCCAAAAGGAATATGCTTTAGAGAATAAGGAACGAAATTATGGGCGTTTACAGCCTAAAACTGATGCTTTTTTTCAATTGCTTAAGGATAAACGGAAGGAATACCCTTCTAGAATCCTCAATTCTGTTTATGATTGGGCCTTGTATAATGCAAACTTACTTGCACAACATGCAGGCTTTATGCTAGATAATCAAGCTTTTATCCTAAGGGATCAGAGCATGGCGGATAATATTGAATGGATTATCCGACACCGAGAAGGCGCCAAAGTCGTCGTGTGGTCACACAATACACATATTGATCAATTGCCTTTCTATTCCATGGGTAATGTTTTAGCGACTAAATACAAAGATGATTATTTTACGCTTGGTTTTGCCTTGCATACTGGAAGTTATGCTGCTGTAGGAAGTGATAATATCCTCTCCAATAACAATGTACTCGAAACACCGTCAGAAAAAACATACGAACACCTTTTCAAAGGCTTCGGCCATCCCTTCTTCTTATTAGATTTGCGCAATGGGTATGAGAGTGGTTGTAAATGGCTCTCAGGAAAACTAAAATTTAGAGAGTTAGCTACGAATATCAGCGGAAAAGAATTTATTAAAACCGATCTCTCTGGTAGTTTTGATGCTATTTTTTACATCGAAAAAACAACTCCTACGAGGCAAATCTATTAATGTTTTTTTCAGCGCTGCGCTTAAAAATAGGAGCAAGGTCTCAAAAGCATTCCCAAATTCCCCTGATTGAAATCAAGGGCTACAGAGAGGACGAAATTACGTTGTTTTTAGCCATCCATTTCAGCGTTTTGTATGCTAAGGGGCTGTTAAGAAATATAATCTAAGGTTTCCGTGTACACCGTATTTCATAACCCATATCTTCTACTTCATCTCATTTCACGTATTTCCTCAATTAGTCGTTGGTTCTCTTCTGGTGTTCCCACCGTTATTCGGATACAATTATTGACCAATTTATGTCGATTTCGAACAATGATTTGCTTAGCAATTAAATCGTCATAAACAGCTTGAGCATTAACGACTTCTACTAGTAGAAAATTCGAATCACTAGGATAAATTTTTCGAACAATGTCGATTTTTTCCAGTTCAGTCCTTAGTTTTCCCCGCTCTTCCACGATATTCTTCAAGCGTTGTTGAAACTGAGCATAATTATCCAAGGCATCAATTGCTGCCTGTTGATTTATAGCACTGACGTTATAAGGCGGTTTTACATTATTAAACAAGGTCAAAATCGTGCGGCTGGCATAGCCAATGCCCACCCGGGCCGCCGCTAGTCCCCAAGCCTTACTGAAAGTTTGACTGACGAGCAAATTAGGGTAATTGGCCAATCGTGTATTCCAAGAAGGCGTAGAACTAAAATCAACGTAAGCCTCATCCACGATGACTATTCCCTTGAAATTCTTCAAAAGAAAGTCAATACCTTCTTCTTGAATACAATTTCCACTTGGATTATTGGGACTGCAAACGAAAATAAGCTTCAAGCATTCATCCGATAAATAAGGCGATACCGCATCCATATCGATGTTAAAATCATCATTCAACGGTACTTTTATCAGCTCAATGTCGTTTATGGCTGCCGAAACGTCGTACATACCATAGGAGGGTGAAAAGGTGAGGGCTTTATCCTTAGAGGGCGTGCAAAAGATTCGAAAAGCTAAGTCAATAATCTCATCACTGCCGTTGCCAATGAGCATATTTTCGGTTGGGACACCTTTCAAGGCACTCAGTTTTTCCTTCAATTTCATCTGATAAGGATCAGGATAGCGATTTAGGGTTCCATAAGGATTTTCATTGGCATCAAGGAAGATACCTTCTTTTCCTTTATATTCATCTCGTGCGCTAGCATAAGGCTTGAGATTTAGTATATTTTTACGCACTATGGCATTTAAATCAAACATGGGTTGGTTAGTTAGGAGTTAAGAGTTAGGAGTTTTTTTTTGGTGGATGGCTTATTGATTCATTTTCCCTATTGTATCTAGGCGAATGGTTACTGCATTTTTATGAGCGATGAGTTCTTCTGCTTCGGCCATGGCTTCTATCGCTGGCCCTATGTTTTTGATTCCTTCGATAGAAAGTTCTTGGAAGGTTATTTTTTTGACGAAACTATCAAGGGAGACACCGCTATAACTTTTTGCAAAACCATTTGTAGGAAGCGTGTGATTCGTTCCGCTAGCATAATCTCCTGCACTTTCACAGCTATAATTCCCTAGGAAAACAGAGCCTGCGTTGCTGATGTTGGGGATTAGTTCCTGACAATTTTTTGTAGCAATAATCAAGTGTTCTGGCGCATAAAGGTTGCTAAACGTGAGGCATTCTTGTAGGCTTTCAAATGAAATGGCCTTGCTGTTTTCTAAAGCTTTTGCTGCGATTTCCTTCCGTGGTAGCGCTTGGAGTTGAGTTTGCACCTCTTTTTGAGTATCCTCAATAACTTGTTTGCTGTTAGACAATAAAATGACTTGACTATCAGCGCCGTGTTCTGCTTGGGAGAGTAAATCCGCAGCGACAAAAGCAGGATCGCAAGTCTCATCGGCTATGACTAAGACTTCACTTGGCCCTGCCGGCATATCAATGGAGGTTCCTTGGGCAAGTGCATACTGCTTCGCAGCGGTGACGTATTGATTGCCTGGACCAAATATCTTATCGACTTTTGGTACAGATGTAGTGCCTAGGGTAAGCGCTGCAATTGCTTGAATTCCTCCTAGTTTGACGACTTGGGTAATCCCTACTTGAGCAGCAGCATAGAGAATGGCAGGATTGATATTTCCTTCACGATCTGGAGGCGTACATAAAACAATCTCTTTACAACCCGCTAGTTTTGCGGGAATTCCAAGCATTAATACCGTAGAAAATAGCGGCGCTGAACCTCCTGGAATGTAAATTCCTACTTTTTCAATAGGTCGATTCTCTCGCCAGCAGCGAACGCCAGGCGTTGTTTCTAGAATTTCCTTAGTCCCTGCTTGTGCTTGATGAAATTTAGTGATATTTCCTTTCGCCAATTGGATCGCAGCCTTTAGCCGTTCGGATAATTGCGTGCTTGCCGCTTGTATTTCAGTCTCTTCTGCTCGGAGTTTCTCCAAGCGTACTTTGTCAAATTTCTCAGTATACTTCCGCAAGGCTTTATCGCCTTCACTCGCTACATCTTGAAATACCGCTTGAACTACAGCTCCTAGATCTTGAGCGTTGAGCGCTGGTCGTTCAGCTAGGGTTGACCATTGCGTTTTATTTGGATTATAATAGATTTTCATGGATGAATTGTATTAAAAAAGGGGAAATTGGTGTTTCTGCTTCTAGGAAAAACAATGCATTAATGAAAGCATTCAGAGGGCAACCACAAGGGTTTGCCCCTACGGGATTTAGGTAGTCCCTGCTATTCTTCAACGAAGTTGAAATCCCGATAGTCAGCCTGGATTGTCCTTTGTCCTATGTCTTTTGTCAATTCTCTTCAAAACACCATTTTTTCAATAGGAATGACTAGGATGCCTTCTGCACCAACTTCTTTAAGCTGATCGATAATATCCCAAAATTCATCTTCCTTAACAACAGAGTGGATGCTTGACCAATTTTCTTTTGCTAAGGGAACAACGGTTGGGCTCTTCATACCAGGAAGAATTTTAGCAATCTTGGGAATCGCTTCATTTGGAGCATTCAATAAGATATACTTATTGGCAGACGAATTTTTAACGGCTTGAATTCTAAACAACAATTTGTCGAGAATTGTTTGTGTTTCTGGATCTAAATCCTTGTTCCCAATGAGTACTGCTTGGCTTTTAGCTACGACTTCTACTTCTTTCAAACCATTCATTAACAAAGTACTGCCTGTGCTTACGATGTCAAATATCCCGTGTGCTAGACCAATACTCGGTGCAATTTCTACACTACCGCCAATCTCCTCGATTTCTACCTTCACTCCTTGTTCTTTGAAGTATTTAGAAAGGATATTTGGATAGCTTGTCGCTACTTTTTTGTTGTTGAAGTAGCTGACATCCGTATAGTTTTCCTCCTTGGGTACGGCTAGGGAAAGTTTGCACCCAGCAAAGCCTAACTGCTTGATAATGCTTACGTTCTTATCCTTTTCCCAGACTTCATTTTCGCCTAAGATACCGACATCGGCAATGCCTTGTTCAACATATTGAGGAATATCATCATCGCGTAAGAATAAGATTTCCAAGGGAAAATTCTTAGCAGACGTTTTCAATTTTCGATTCCCATTGGAGACTTTAATTCCACAGGTTTTAAGCAGTTCAAGTGATTTTTCACTTAATCGCCCACTTTTCTGAATTGCAACTTTTAAAGTTCTCATGTTCTAAGTTTTTTCTTCGCTTCGCTTGAAATTCCGATAGCTATCGGAAGTTTGACAAAAGACATAGGACTTTTTTCGTCAAACAATAAATCGTAAAAAATCGCGATCAATTTTAAGCGTCTAGCGTGTAAAGTTTTACCGAGCATTAGGTCTATCAGGGACAAAAAAAAACCGCCTGACAGACTCAGACGGTTTAGATAGTTTTATATTATTTCAACTAAACATAGCTTTTTCAGCTCGCCCAAGTGCAAGGATGAAAAAGATGATGATGTAGTTGAATAAAATTCATGGTTGTGTAATTTGACGCAAAGTTAAGTAAAGAAGATGCACTTATGCAAATTTTCCTTAGGAAAAATTTTAGAAGGTGTTGGGGAGGGACGAAGGGGAAACGGATTCTCATGATTGAAATCGGGGCTGATCGCAGTGCGTGTGTGGTCGTGGCATAGCGAGAGTGCTCTTGCGCTGCATTTCCATATAAATTCAATTAATTCAAGTACTTGTTTAAAATTTCTGCCTCAGCGAAGACGTAGCACGTTCCACTACGCTACAAAAGTACAAGCAGTAACCATCCAGTTCTGCGAGAAGACTTTTGTGGGAGGGAAGAAATGGAAGGTTTTAACTGTGGCAGAGTACTTTGCTTTAAGGAAATACTTTGTTTAGACCTTCCATTTCTTCCTGCCCGCAATGCCACCTCACGGAACTGGATGGTCGCTGCTTGCAATATTATGTGGCTTTTAGTCTTTTGTTGTAGCAGTCAAAAAAACCGTAAATATCCTCACGATTCAAATCTTTTAAGAAGCTAAAAAGAATATTCCATATCAAAAACCGCACTTCATCCGCTTATATCGCCATTCCTTACGTGAAGGGCTACGTTCATTACATCGGGATAGGCTTGTGGAAAGAAATGCTGCATCTTTGTCCTGACAGTCGAAGTTAAGCTTTGATATATTTTAAAAACCAAGGATAAAGATTCATCCAACCTCTTTTCCAAAAACTTTTTTAAAACCTCTTTAGCATGATAAATTTATTTTACGTGGTGGGATTATTATTCCTACTATTTCTAAACCAAAAGAACATGAAACACAAAATTAACTTTAAGGCGGGAGCAAGCGCCCTATTCTTTGCCGTATTACTTTTTTGTAATAACAATCTCCAAGCACAGAATTATACATTATATGGAATTATTGGTGATTATCTTGTGACGATAGACCCAACTACTGGTAAGGCGGAGGAAGTTGCTCTTTTGAATATTGCTAATTATACCAATATAGTAGGGCTAACTTATGTTCCTCAACAAAATAAGCTGTATGCTGTAGCTAATCATACCGATCCATTGCTAATAAACATTGCCCCCTGTAAAGGGGAAGTTACTGAAGTTGGAGCTATTGATGAAAAAAATCCAGATGAAGATATTAGATTAATAGAATCAATCCAGTACAACCCTGATGATGGTCTACTCTATGCTGGAGGGGCACTTACCAATCCGTCAAGTAATAATTATCTTTCTGATAGATTGATGACGGTAGATCCCTTAACGGGAGATGCTACTCATATCAGTTTAATATCAGGAACTTATCAGGGGGGAGACGCAGACAATCTCGGTTTTGGTACAGGTGTCCACTATATTATTGATGGGCAAGGTGTTGGTACTGTTACAGAACTATCTACGTTTAATATTTCAAATGGCGTTGCAACTCCTATTGCAAATACCCCTAGTACGGATCCTTATCAAGGAATGGCTGTCCATCCTCTTTCAGGTGATATTTATGTGTTTAGCAGCAATGATACAGGATTATCTTTACTATCAAGCACCGATGCTTCTTTAAGTTTAATTGGAACGACACATCAAAGTACTGAATTTGGTGGTGGTTTTGGAAGAAGACTTGCATTTGCTCCTGAGAATATATGTGAAGCCCCTTGCCCTTACGCCATCACAACCGACACCACCTACTGCAACGAACTCATCAACTGCGGCAACCAACCGAAAATATGTATTCCTTTAGTTAGTACCGATACGATTGCCGAAGGTATCATTGGTCTAGATTTTTGCTTGAATTATGATGAATCATTAATGTCGCCAACAGGAATCGTCAGTTTAGGAAATGTTGTTTTAGATGGTTCAACAGAAGCAGATTACTTCATTAACTATGTGACCAATCCTGGGGAAGTACATGTTAGTGTTTACTATAATTCTCAAGCAGCTATTGGAGCAGCATTCGAGGGGATAGGCGAAATTGCTTGTGTTGAATTTTTGCTAAACAGTAACTTCGTGGCAGGTACGACTGCCGATTTCGAAATCTGTGGAGATATTTTGGAAAGTTATGCGTTAGACGTTTATGAAGCTTGTGGCGATGCAGGTTCTTTTACGCTTGAGAACGATGACATCGTGGAAGGAAATTTACTGTTTTGGAATGATAATGACCGACCTTTACGTTACGATGCTAGCAATTCATTAGACTATGTGATGACCAGTATAAGTGGCACAGATGATACTTACGAAGATTTAGGCACTCCCTCTGTAACTCCTGATCTCAACGGTTATTTTGAATACGACATTAACAACGGCACACATCTGAACTTTAACCGTGATATCTTAGGAGGAGGAACAGGCGGAATTTGCACGGATGTCATGCCTGTTATCAACGGCTATGATTGTTACTGGACGAGCTTGGTGACGACGATGAACAATTCTTGGTTGCCTAATCCCTTCCAAATGATAGCGATGGATGTCAATATGGATGGTTATGTTTCTGGTGGAGACATTACGCATATTCAAAACCGCATCATTCAAAATACCTGTGAATATCCGCAAGAATGGAACTATCCTAATCCTGTAGAATTATCTAAAGATTGGCTTTTTGTGGATAGGTTTGCGCTAGACAATGACCCCAATTTTACGGCAAGTATAAATTATCCTGCTCCTGATGGTCAAGGTTATGAACGGACACAAGTACCTGATGCCGACGAATGTATTGCCTTACAAGTTACGGACTTACATGGCTATTGCTCCTATATTGATTCGATGACTTACCACGGGATTTTACTAGGCGATGCCAATGGTTCTTGGGATGCTAATACAACACCTGTAGCCCTAAAATTAGACGGGACGAATAAGGTTGTTTTTGACCTAAATGCTGCACAAACAACTGCTTGTCAAATTAAAATACCTGTACGTTATGAAGGTAGCAATGCTTTACTAGCACTAGATTTCACCTTAGATTATGAGGAAAGTAAATTAGAATTCGTTGAAATAGAGAGTTTACTGAGTCCTCAAACCATAGGTATGGCATGGAACGATCAAGCCAATGAAAGTTTACGCTTTACTTCTTACGCTAAGCAACAAGGAGGTATCAGCAGTAGCTCCCCCGTGTTCTACCTTGTATTTAACCTACTAGAAGATATAGAGGAGACTGATTTAGGTCTGGCTACCAGCTTTTTCAATGGTCAGCTTATAAGCACCGAAATTACAACAAATCAAGCTACTTGTACGATATTATCCAATGAGGAAATAGTTGACAACGAACATGTACTAGCGATTTATCCTTCTATCTTCTCAGAGCAATTGACCGTGGATTTAACCCGATACAAGGATGAAGTGAGTATTTTGGCTCTATATGATGCCTTAGGAAGACAGCTAAAAACAGTAAGGCTTCCACTATCTAAGGAGATCATAACTTTACAAGTAGCTGATTTACCTGCAGGGGTTTATTTCCTTCAAGTGAATGAGGTGACGAGAAAAGTCGTGAAGCCTTAATCGTTACTACCCCATGACCATCCAGTTTTGCGGGTAAGGTTAGAGGTGGGCAAAAACTGGAAGGTCTGAACGAAGTACTCAAACTCAGAATAAACCTTCCATTTCTTCCCTCCCACAAAAGCCTGCTCACAGAACTGGATGGTTGCTTGCCCCATGACCATCCAGTTTTGCGGGTGAGGATAAGGGTGGGCAAAAAATGGAAGGTCTGAACGTAGTACTCAAGCTCAGAATAAACCTTCCATTTCTTCCCTACCACAAAAGCCTGCTCACAGAACTGGATGGTTACTTTCCCCATGACCATCCAGTTTTGCGGGTAAGGTTAGAGGTGGGCAAAAACTGGAAGG
>JAHDHB010000625.1 GCA_020631545.1 Saprospiraceae bacterium
AATTTTTCCATCTCTACTAGCAAATTGCTTATTTCGATAAATTTGTTCTGACTAGTAACGTTTTCAAGAACATTATTATCTCCAACAAATAAATTATATGGACGATTCCCTTTGTCAGCATCAAATTCTAACAAAGCACATAGAGTATTAGTTTTTATACTTATACTCTTTTGATAATCTTGGTCATAGAAGAGGTTCAAAGGGCTTTCATAACGTATAAACTCTTTCAATTTCTCAGGGGAAAATTCCGTATCACTCATTCCAAGCAGCGAAATTGCCTCCAAAATATTTGATTTTCCGACATTGGGTTCCCCTACAAATACATTAATTTTACTAAATTCTAAATCAAGGGATTTGATAGACTTGAAGTTTTGTATGTCAATCCTTGAAATGTTATTTTTCATATCGCCATTTTCGGCTAAGTTAGGGAGTTTTCATGATGAATGCAAAATCAAGCATAACAAAAAGACAATAAACATTATAGCAGATAGTCAAGAGGGAAAGCGTTTTAGTGGTAATTCTTAAAGCGGCGGAAGCTACTTTCTAGTGGAAAGCCGAGAGTAGAATGACCTTTATCGTTATTTTTCGAAGAAAAATCAAAAAGTCTCTCTATGCCCAACCCTCAAAAGCGAAAATACGCTTAAAATTCATCGGTTTATAAAAAGAATACGTATCTTGGGGCGCATTAAATATAAGCAAGAATAACATTCAATTGTTGATAAATTTACTTTAATTAATAATTGTAAAAAACATTGTTATTCTGTGCTTTGACAAGAAGAAATATCAAGAATCAATGAAAAATCATCTAGTATCTGGTGGATGTGGGTTTGTAGGGAGGAATATGGTCAGAAGGTTGTATAATACAACAAAAGATAGAATTGTCTTTATCGATAATCTCTCCGTGGGGACGGCGCCCGAAACGTGGTTAGAGCATCCCCTAAAAAGAGAGATTAAAGGCTTGAAAATATATGGCGAAGATGAACGCCTACTTTATATCGAAACGGATTTCATCCACATCCTACGTAACCTAATTAGCAATCCAGAATGGTTTAAGACCGAATTTGGGTTGGATATTGTGGAATGGGCAGATGTTTTTCATTTTGCCGCTATCGTAGGAGGGCGTGCGATGATTGATGGTGACCCGATGAAAGTGGCCTTGGATTTGTCTATTGATGCAGAGTTTTTCTTCTGGATTACTAGGGCAAAACCAGAGCGCGTGCTCTATCCTAGCTCTAGTGCTGCTTATCCTATCGACAAGCAAACAGCGAAAGGAGCCATCCAACTTCGTGAGTCAGACATCAACTTCGCCAATATGGGACAACCCGACATGACGTATGGTTGGACTAAACTGACAGGAGAATTCCTAGCAAAAATCGCTGCTTCTCACTATGGCGTTAAAATCGCCTGTATCCGACCATTTTCGGGGTATGGAGAAGACCAAGACTACTCTTACCCGATTCCTGCAATCGCAAAAAGAGCTGTTTTCAAGGAAACACCTTTTGAAGTTTGGGGAACAGGACACCAAGGACGTGATTTTGTGCATATTGATGATGTATTGGATTGCACCCTGCTAGCCATGGATAAAATTCATGATGGAACAGCCATTAATATCGGTAGGGGAGAGCTTACGACTTTCCGTCAAATCATTGAGATATTTTGCAAGTTTTCGGACTATACACCTCCTATTAAGTGTTTGCTAGACAAGCCTGTAGGTGTTTTTTCCCGTTATTGCAGCATTGACTATGCCAAGGAGCATCTAGGTTGGGAGCCCAAAATTTCCCTAGAAGCAGGACTGAGAAGAGTTTATGACGCCGTTGCTAAAAAAGAGTTGAAAAGTGGCTAAAAACAAAACCATTGTATGCTTTGGTGCTGGCCCTGCTTTCAAGGGCGGAATGTCGAATTACAACACTTCCTTGGCCAAAGCATTTCATAAAATCGAAGGGACTAAGGTGCATATCGTGTCTTGGTTACATCAGTATCCAAGCATTGTACCGCGTGAATTCAAGGACAAAGTCAGCCAGTTGGATTTCCTAGAAGGAACAGACATCTCCTGCAAGTATATCACGAATTACAACAATCCTTTTTCCTACGGCGAAACTGCGAAATACATTGCTTCCTTAAAGCCTGACATCGTTGTATTTCAGTGGTCTATAGCCATTCAAGGTTTGCCGATTGGTAGCGTAGTTAAGAAACTCAAGAAAATATGTAAATGCGAAGTGATCATTGATTTGCACTTCGTGATACAAAAGGAAAGAAGTCTGATAGACAATGCTTTCACGCGGATGGGCATTGGACGAGCAGATAGCTATATCGTTCATGCCGAAAATACCTTGCGTGAGCTAAAACAACTTTTCCCCAAGCGGAAATTCATTAAAACAATGTCTGGTGAGCGTGATTTGACCGACAAAACCGCGCAGCCCGTTCTAAAGCTTTTCCATCCCATCTACGATCTTTACCAACCCGATCCAAGTTTTGATGTTCAAGCTTTTAAAGACAAAAATGGTTTAAAGAAAAACGTCTTCCTCTTCTTCGGATTCATTCGAAAATACAAGGGATTACACAATGCCATCAAAGCCTTTAACCTAGTAGCCAAGCAGCGAGACGACGTTTCCTTCTTGGTCTGCGGAGAGCTATTTTGGAATACCCTAGAGTCTAACAGCATCATAACCAAGCTGAAAAAAGTAACCTTTGGCCTTGCCAAAAAAATTCTACTAGGCTCCAAAGAAGACGAAAAAGACTACAATCCTATCGCCTTAATCGATGAACTAGGGCTACAAGGCAAAGTCGTGACCTTCTGCGAATTCATTCCAAATGAAGACGTCCACAAGTATTTCCAAGCAGCGGATTCCGTCGTTTTATACTATTCAAGAGCCACACCCTCAGGTATTGAGTCCTTGAGTTATAATTTCAGTATCCCCGTCCTAGCCACCAATGTCGGTCACTTCCCCGAAACCATCCAATCCGGCCAAAACGGCTACATGGCAGAATCGGAAAACATCGAATCGATGGCAGAAACGATGATCAAAATGCTGGAGGAACCCATTCCTAGCGAGAATGTGGATAAATTCAAGGAGAATTTGAGTTGGGAGACTTATGCGAAGGCGATTTTGAAGTGAAATGGATGATCCGCCGTCATCCGTTGAATGCGAGAAGGTTACTGCGTTTAGCCTTCACCTGATGACTTGAGAAGAGCCAACACACACATTCTCTTAGGCTAGGGTAACCATAAAGGTTTGCCCCTACTCAGGAATTAGATTTTAGTTTTAAGGTCGTACTCTTCAATAGGCTTTGCACTTTATTTTTAAAGATGTAAAGATTACCTGACTACTGAAATCTGTAGGGGCAAACCCTTGTGGTTGCCCTCTGAATTCCTATCTACCAAACATTTTCCCTACCTTAACAAAAAAAATACAAAAAATGGAAGCCATCCTCTTCATTGGACTACAAGCAAGTGGAAAATCCTCTTTTTACAAGGAAAA
>JAHDHB010000626.1 GCA_020631545.1 Saprospiraceae bacterium
CGCTTTGTACAAGGGCTAGACGCCCCCTCCCGATTCCCATCGGGATTGCGGAAATATTGGAAACTAATTAGCTTTCGCTGATTAGTTTTCAATATTTTTGGAGAGAGGGGGATGGGGGGTGAGTTTGCGCAATGAGGGTTTTTTAAGACCAAAGTAACCAAATTATATTTTGTTAAATGACTTTCTAGCTCTAAGTGTTATTCAGAATCAACCTTTTTAGAGTAGACTCCTTGATAAAAAAACGAAGCAAAAAAATCAAGAAAAAATAAATGCCCTTTCGGTCTCTTTGCTCTCCCAGAGCAAGCCAGCGCTAATCTCCGGTCAAACAGTATTTTATCGGCCACAGCATTTTTTAAATTTTTTACCACTTTTACAAATACAGGCTTCATTTCTACCTATGGACGGACAAGGAAGATGCTTTCCACTTACATAGAACCATGTTCCTGCTTCACGCTCAAAATCAGAACGTTCATGAATGCACGCTAGTTTTCCATTTTCTATATACCAAGCGATAAACTCTACCTTTCCTTTGTCCTTCACAATTTTGCTAACCGCTTTCACCTCTAGTCGCTTCCACTCAATTTGTTTGCCCCATTCAAGGAAAGCAGCGGGATCGGCTTGCGCACGGGTAGACCGATGTGTCGTGGCCAAATAATATTCCACATCATTGAAAACAAAGGCGGTATAGCGGGAACGCATCAATTGCTCAGGTGTTTTGGCTAGAGCCTCTCCATTTAAAAGCAGGCTACAGCAGTTACTTAGTAGTAATGAACTACCACAAGGACAAAGATCTGCTAAATTTTGTTTCTTCATCATCTTAATTTATCAAAAGCAAATGTACTCTTTTTTCAGATTCATCGCCTTATTCTTGGTTTAGAACAAGAATTTATTAACTTAATAACAGAACTTTAAAATCCAAACAACATGAAATTTACATCTTTAGTTATTTTTCTTTTCGTCATTTTTACAGCAAATGGCCAAGCTCTTCCCCTAGATTTTGAAACATCCACTACCATTAATTTTATAGATTTTGATGGTGGAACGGCAACTGTACTCCAAAATCCTCAACAAAATGGTATAAATACTAGTAATACCGTAGCTCAAATCGTTAGAAATGGCGGTCAAGTTTGGGCTGGAAGCAAGATAGATTTAGCGGCTAATCTAGATTTTACGACCATGAATTCTATTTCGATGAAGGTTTTCACTTCTGCCCCTATAGGAACAACTGTTCGATTTAAACTAGAAGGAACTGGCTTTGCAGAGCGAGATGTTCAAACCACTGTTTCCAACGAATGGGAAGTTTTAACTTGGGATTTTACGGGGGAACCCAGCAATTTTAATTCAATTGTTTTCATGTTTGACTTTGGAAATCTTGGCGATGGTTCTGCTACGTCTACGTTTCTTTTTGATGATGTAGAGCAGTTATTTGGTGGCACTCATATTGATTTACCTGTTGATTTTGAGGGTTCAACCGTCAATTATACCATGTCTGACTTTGGGGGCAATGAATCTTCCTTAGTAACTGATCCTACGGATCCAAGCAACACGGTTATCAAGGCGGTCAAAACTCGTGAAGCAGCAACATGGGCGGGCACTACCATTGGTACACCTGCTGGCTTCGCTTCCAATATTCCACTAACCTTAACCGACTCAAAAATGACCGTTCGAGTATGGTCTCCAGAAGCAGGAACGCCCATACGTTTGAAGGTCGAAGACTCTTCCGATCCAACACATACTTGTGAAACAGAGACGAATACCACGGTTTCCGCAGCTTGGGAAACCCTTGAGTTTGATTTCCTAAACCAAGCCCCTGGCACCGAATTACTAAGTATTGGGTTGTCTATGGGTTGGACGTATAACATGGCTTCCATCTTCTTTAACTTCGGAACTGACGGCGTTACTGCTGGCGAAAAAACGTACTATTTCGATGATGTCCAATTTGGTGCTTTAGTGCTTGGAACCCATAATCATTATGCAACGAATAGTTATAGTGTTTTTCCTAATCCTTCAAATGATGAATGGACCATTCATTCTGAAAGTATAAATGTTGACCAAGTAGAAGTATTTGATTTACAAGGAAGAGCATTGCTTCGACTTACCCCAGACAATCGTACAATAAAAATAGATGCCTCCAACTTTGCTCCAGGAATTTACACGGCTAAATTATCCACAGCATTAGGAACAAATAGCATTCGACTTGTGAAAGGGACAAACTAGCTAGTGGTTTTGAACAAGAGGGTTTTGTAAAGAGGTGACTGCTTAATTGAGTCTTTTTCCGCAGTCACCACTTTACAAAACGCCTTAGAATTGCGTATTATACTTAATGGGAAATTGAGCAGGAATTTCTTCTTTTGATTCTCCCAAATTTTGGCGAAGGTCAATTTCAATACCTCTAGCAATCGTTGAGATTGGAACATCATTAGCCGTACCTTCAAAGGGATTTTCTCCCGTTCTACCAATTCTTTCCATCGTGTGGAATATCCAAGCTACGATGACATAAAAAGGAATAGAAAACCAAACAAACAAATCACTTACCATTGGTTGAGTATCTGCCAATTCACTTCCAATAGCGGCAAATTGAGGTATTAAAGCCAAAGGAAGCAATAGGACAAAAATCCACATAAAAAAGTGATTGAGCGTAGCAAAATGCCTTGGGTAAGGAAAGTTTTTGATTCGTTCACTCTTTCCTTGAAGCGTAAAAAATTCTTGGAGAAGAGCTTCCAATTCCAAAAAAGAAAATTCCCAAATAACACCTTTTTCCTTGAGCTTTCTTAAATGATGCGATTGTAAGTACAACAAGGCTGTTTGTTTATTATTCTTACTCATAATATACTCAAAATCCTCTTCAGAGATATAAGATTTAATATCCTCTTCTAAGGTCGAATCTTTTTCGGGAGGTCGTGTATCCCATTCTTG
This sequence comes from Saprospiraceae bacterium, assembly GCA_020631545.1. Taxonomy (GTDB): domain Bacteria; phylum Bacteroidota; class Bacteroidia; order Chitinophagales; family Saprospiraceae; genus JAHDHB01. The sequence goes on from JAHDHB010000626.1 coordinate 2,917, forward strand.
ATTTGTTCGGTGGTTTACCGTCGTTTCCCAAGGTTTAGACATACGCATAGCATGGCGTAAAGCGGTCATCCAACCAATATGGCGATAGGTAAGAATTTTCATTTCCTTTTGTAGTTCTTCTTCTGTAAGCGGAGTGGAGGCATGCTCATTCGTTAGCATATCTTGAACATACATTCCAAAGGTTCTAGAAGTGTTCACTATTCCACCCCAAATTTTTCTTGCTTCCCAAATCCTCCCATAAGCAGAGTTATTTTGAAATCCAATGACAAACGCTACCGCAGTACCAATCAAAGCTAGCGGTGTCCAAGGAATTTTAAGCCATCCCAAATCCAAAAAATAATAAACAGCAACCCACGCAGAAACTATCACAAAAAACAGGAATGTTTCGAATCGTGTCCACCAAGCCATTTCTAAAGCGGTGTAAGTCTTCTTTATATGCATAATATTCTAAAATTTTGACACTTTAGTGTTGAAATGATTTAAATCAATAGATAATCCAATCTAGCAATTCTCGGTTTGACATAAAAAACATGTTTTTAGTAACTAA
>JAHDHB010000627.1 GCA_020631545.1 Saprospiraceae bacterium
AACTCTTTAGTAAAGAAGCTAATTACAACGAAGTAAAACTCCAAAAGCAATTTAGCCTTTTCAAAAAATTATTGGAAGATTTCTTAGTATACAAAGCGTTTAAAAACGATTTGCCATCTTACCATTTACATTTAGCCAATTCTCTTCTAGAACTTAACCTAAAAAAAGGAGTTCGATATAATGCATATAAATCCATTGAGTACTCAGAAAACATAGGTGATATTGAACGACATCTAATCTTATCAAAATCATACAGCATACTCTATTATCATAACAAGACTACTATTCGCGAAAAAAGGAAATACCTCAACTATCTTTTCCAATCTCGCTATCATCAAAAAATCTACGACACCTTATCAGGTCTTAAGTACCACGTAGAATCGTATTCACTTAATCTCATTTTTGGCACCCCCTTATATGAAAATTTTGAGGTAGACCTAAATGAATTACTTAACAGGCAACTCGGTGAGCATATTATAATTTTCGAGCTACTATCGTTATCTGTTGAAATTCTTAGAAATCCTTCTCAGGCATCCTATACCACCTTAAAAAATCGTTTTTTTGAATGTCATGTTGATTTAACATCAGAAAAGGGTACAATTCTTAGGTTTTTACTTTGTGGTCTCACCTTTACAAACTATTCAGCAAACCAACTAGTTGAATTCTTCACCCTCTACAAATTCGGTGTAGAACACGACCTCTTTGTTGAAAACAACACCATGGATCAGTTCATCTTCAACAACATCGTCAATGTGGGCTGCAAGATGAAGGAAATTGAGTGGGTCGAGCAATTCGTTGATAATCATATACAATACCTAGGAGATGATGAAAAACAATTGAAGAGCATCAAGACACTTTTTACTTGTCATATTGAATTCGCCAAAGGAAATTTCACTAAAGTTTTCGAAGATATCAAAACCATAGAACATTTAGATTTCACCTACACGCTGCAACGTTATGCACTAGGATTTAAAGCTGCTTATGAGTTAGAAGAAGTTGATTATATCCATGAAAAAAGTACGTCCTTCCTTGCTTTTTTACGCGTAAAAGAGAATATCGATGAAATGGGAGAAGCCCTCAAGAATCGTTACGAACATTTCTGCAAATTCCTAGTAAAACTCATTAGCCTTCCTTATCAATGTGACTATACCCTTCAAGAACTTCGGTCAGAACTTGATTCCATCAAAAGCGAAATGGCTGAATATAAATGGCTGGATGAGAAAATGTTGCTCATAGAATAAACATCAACTTAAACCGTACCCAATTTCTTCTAAATAATCTAAGCTAGTACAGTTTCCTAGTCAAAAAAAACAAGAAAATCATCTTTATACTAAAAAATTCTACTTTACGATATTGACTTTAACAAACGAAATTCGTAATTTTAATACATCAACGTAAGGATTGGGGTACAATGAAAGACAACGACAAACGAAAACAGCTTTTAGCAAAAGGAAAAACTTTATTCTGGAAATACGGAATTCGACGTGTTTCAGTAGAGGAGATTTGTCGGGAGGCAAGTGTGAGCAAAATGACGTTTTATCGCTATTTTCCAAACAAAATAGAACTCGCAAAGACAATATTCCAAGTAGTTGCGGATGAAAACATGGCTAAGTACAGGCAAATCATGGCGCAAGACCTTCCTTTCTCCTTAAAAACGAAAGAAATCCTATTACTTAAGCTCGAAGGCTCGAAGAAAATAAGCCAAGAGTTTTTAATGGATTTGTATAAACATCCTGAATTAGCGCCTTTCCTTCAAAAACAACAAGAGAAAAGCCATCAAGAAATCCTTAAAAATTTCGAACTGGCTATAGCTCACGGAGAAATTCGTCAAGGAATTCAACTAAATAGAATTACTTACTACCTAGCAAAAATACAGGAAATGATGATGGACGAAAACTACCTGGCTTTATTCGATAATCCCCAGGAAGCCATCTTCGAATTGACTAGTTTTTTCTTTTACGGCATAGGCGTTCAAAATCAAGAAGACCGAGCATGAGGAAGAACTTTTTAATATGGAAAAGACTTTTTGACGCTTCTTTTTGCTTCGGAGTGCTTGTGCTATGTTTGTTTTTTTGTGTAAATCTTCAAGCGCAAAAGGATAGTACACAGACTATCCAATTTAGTGGTCAGCTATCAGCATGGAGTTTATACAATCCTGATATCGAACTTAATAGCTGGACAGGCGCTCGGTATATTCCTCAATTAAACTACAAAAAACCCTTAAAACAGGAAAAATTATTGGATGCCGAAGCTTCTTTAAATATTTCAGGTAGCCTAGGCACTTTACCCTTTGATACGACAAGTATTGAAGGAAATATTAAACCGTTTCGCGCTTGGGTAAGGTATTCGGATAAGCAGATGGAACTTAGGGCGGGACTTCAAAAAATCAATTTTGGCTCAGCTACCTTATTTCGTCCTTTGCGCTGGTTTGATCAAATCGATCCACGGGATCCTTTACAATTGACGGATGGCGTTTATGGCTTGCTTTACCGACATTATTTTTTGAACAATGCCAACCTCTGGTTTTGGGGTTTGTACGGCAATAAAAATCGAAAAGGTTGGGAAATCTTAAAATCAGCTCCTTGGTTACCTGAAATTGGAGGCCGCTATCAGCAACCTGTTAAGAAAGGAGAAATTGCATTTTCTTATCATTTTCGACTAGTGGATACAAGTGATTTTGCTCCCATTTTTGATTTTGAAAAATCGGTTGAAAACAAATTCGGCTTTGACGGAAAATGGGATTTGGTGGTCGGTCTTTGGTTTGAAGGCTCCTACACCCACAAGGCAAAAAACGCAAATGTACTTAAAAATCAATCACTAATAAATATAGCAATCGATTACACGTTTAATTTAGGCAACGGGCTAAATCTCATTTTCGAGCAATTACTAGCGGCCAATGGTCAACAATCCTTGGATTTTTCTCAAGCTACGCCCTTTTCAGCTCTAGCCCTTTCCTACCCCATCGGCCTATTTGATAGTTTAAGTGGTTTCCTATATTATGACTGGAATAGGCAAGCCATTTATAATACCCTACAATACAAACACGATTTCAAAAACCTATCCCTCAATATCCTAGGCTTTTGGAATCCCAAAAACAATCAACTCCCTCTACAAAACAGCAATCAAAATCTCTTCGAAGGCAAAGGCCTCCAAGTTTTAATCATTTATAATCATTGAGAGAATTACGAATTACGAGTGAGGAATTAGGAGTTATCCTTGGCGTAGTTTCCTTCAAAAACGACAATTCGTAATTCCTCGTTTTAATTACGAGTGAGGAATTACGAATTAGGAGTTATCCTTGGCGTAGTTTCCTTCAAAAACGACAATTCGTAATTCCTCGTTTTAATTACGAGTGAGGAATTACGAATTAGGAGTTATCCTTGGCGTAGTTTCCGTCAAAAACGACAATTC
>JAHDHB010000628.1 GCA_020631545.1 Saprospiraceae bacterium
TCATGGATTAATTTTCCTTACGGTGAAGTTTCAAATCTTCTAGATTTTAGAAAGAACCTTGTAAATCAAATAAGAAATTATGGCGTAAGAATTTTCAATTTTGCATTCACCTGCGTATATTCACGGTTTAAATGCATAAAAACATGAATTTTCAACAATTGGCCGAAAAATACGGCACTCCTTTATATATTTATGATGGCGATCAAATTGCTAAAAACTATAAGCGATTTGTTAATAACTTCAAGGTGAAGAAGTTGAAGGTTCATTATGCCTGTAAAGCTTTGAGTAACTTATCGGTGCTTAAGCTTTTTAAGCACTTAGGTGCAGGATTGGACTGTGTATCGCTTAATGAGGTGCGATTAGGCTTGGCCGCTGGTTTTGAACCACAAGAAATCATCTTTACTCCAAATAACGTTGGAGAAGACGAGTACGAAGCAGCGGTAAAACTAGGGGTTTTAGTCAATGTTGATAACTTGCATATGCTGGAGTACTTGGGTATGAATTTCCCCGATCAACCCCTTTGTATTCGCTTGAATCCGCATATTATGGCAGGAGGGAATTCTAAAATTTCGGTAGGCCATGTTGGGTCCAAGTTTGGTATTTCTATCCATCAATTTCCACTAGTAAAACGAATTATTAATCGTTTGAAAATCAACGTTGAAGGACTACATATTCATACTGGATCGGAGATTGTAGATCCGGAGATTTACTTGCGCGTAGCGGATATTATTTTTGCTATAGCAGAGGATTTGCCCACCTTGAAGTACATTGATTTTGGTAGTGGATTTAAGGTAAAATACAAGAAAGAGGGCTTCGAAACGGACCTCGAAGCTCTAGGAAAACTATTCTCTGAACGGTTTAATAGTTTTTGTGAAGAAAGAGGGAAGGATTTAACGCTCCGGTTTGAACCAGGGAAGTACATGGTGAGTAATGCAGGTTCTTTTCTTGTGAAGGTTAATGTGGTCAAACAGACGACTGCTTGTACTTTTGTAGGGATAAATGCTGGATTTAACCACTTGATTCGGCCAATGTTTTACGATGCTTATCACCGAATAAAAAATGTGTCTAACCCCAAGGGAAACAAAAAGATATACACGGTAGTTGGTTACATCTGCGAAACCGATACTTTTGGGGTAGACCGTATCTTGCCCGAAGTGCGCGTTAATGATTTATTGATCTTTAAAAATGCAGGGGCTTATTGCTTTACGATGGCATCGAACTATAATTTTCGTGAAAGACCAGCAGAGGTCCTTGTGCTAAACGGAAAGGATTACTTGATTTCTAAACGAGAAACTTTTGAGGATTTGACAAGAAATTTTGTTGATCCGGCCTTAGAACTTTAGGAATATCAATGAAATCACGAAACAGAATCGGGGAGGTTCAAAACCGATTTATTCTAAAATCAAATCAGCCCCACGTTCTCCAATAATGGAACCAATCGCTACGCCCATCCCTCCTAGTCGTACGGATAGAACCACATTTTCAGACGCTTTTTCAAGGATGGGCATCCGTGTAGTGCCTACGCCCATAATGCCACTCCACCAAGTATCGACTTCAAAAAATTGGTCGGGTAGAAAATGGGTTTTCATCAAGTCCAACAAGTAATTTTGAATTTGATCGGAGAATCCAAACGTAGAGGTAGCTTCATTTTCTGGGTTAAGATTTCGTCCTCCTCCTAGTAATACCCGATTGCCGACATTGCGGAAGTAAACGTACCCTTTATCATAGAAAAAGCAGCCCTTAAGCTTTAAATTAGGGATCGGTTTTGTTATAAGAACTTGATTCCTTGCGGGTTCTAGGGCTAAATTGGGGAACAGTTCTTTCGCAAATCCATTGGTAGCGACTAAAACCTTTTGTGCCTGTATTTGCCAAGCATTTTCTAAGCATATTCCTACGCAATCACTTTGGTCTTCAATGCTTTGAACCTTTACTCCATTCAAGAATTGAACGCCCTTACCTTTAGCAATTTCAAGTAAAGTGGCAACCATTTTTCCAGTATGTAGCTGCCCTTCAAAAGTATTTAGTATGAGATTAGAAATCCCTTGAAAACCAAAGGTTTCTGTTTTTTCACTGGCTACTACAAAGGTATTGTCTACTTGGGTAATGGGTTTTAGTAACTTGTTGAAATAGTTTACTTTATCTTTGCAAGCCTCAAAAATAGTATCGTCTTTGAACAGCTCATAAGCGCCATATTGGTGGAAATCTAAGCGAGCATCGGTTACCCGAGCCCTTAATTTTTGTAAACCACGCCAGCGCAAATCAACTAATTCTACCACCTCATTTTCAGAAAGTTCGGATAAGTCATCTAGCAATTCAGTCACACTACCAAAACAAGCAAAACCGGCATTTCGAGTACTAGCGCCACTTGGCAAGCAACCTCTTTCCAAAATAAGAACTCGGAGGTTCGGTTCCTGCTCTTTAAGATGGATAGCTGCCGAAAGGCCAACAATTCCGCTGCCTATAATGGCGACATCAATATTTTTAAAAAAGCTTTCTTGTTCCCAATAATTGAGTTGCATCTGTTTTGTGTTGTATTAATAGGTTGACTTCATCCTAGGGATTGCGATCTTTGATGTGCTTTAGATCGTGGCATCTTTTTCAAGGAAATTTGTCCAAAAGTAATAAGAAAGATTAGATGAATCTGTTAAGATAATGGCTTATAGTCTGATATCGTCAACTTTAGGTTTGTAGTCGTGGATTTTACCCGTGGACTAAAAGTTGACAATATCAATACCCTCAATGGTACGTTCAAACCAAGAAACAGGAAGTTGAGTTTTATCCCCCGTCTGCGTATCGCATTTAAAGAATAGATAATAAAGCTGACGAGAGCCATTTAATCGGTTAAGTAGTTTTTCGAGGCGTGCTTTTGATTCCTTATTTTTCTTATGTTTTCCTTCGCGCCAAGCGTAATAAGCCTCATCATGCAGCTCAATCACATCTAGGAGCTCCTTGTCATCAGTATATCGCTCAGCAAATTGACGAGCAAGAACAGCGTGATGTCGGTTCCAATCTCTTGGGTATCCGCGATGTTCCCGATGCTTGAAAGTGTCATGGATGAAGGCGATGATGCGCAATTGAGCGCGGGTATTGGCTTGAACGGAAAGTTTATCAATATTGCCTAGTACTTCTTGGATATGAAAAAGAACAGCGCCTTCAGGATGTCCCCACCTAGGTTTTCCCCAAAAAAGACCTTCTCTCCATTCTTGATCCTGTATGATACGGTGTTCCAAGTCAGATTCAGGTTGTAAGAGATTTACAATCTCGGTAATATTAAGCTCGCTTTGAGGTTTCATGAGTAAACTGAAAATGTATTTTACTGAAAATCTTTGAAAAATCATTGTTGTAAAGGGGGCTCTTTAGTTTACGATTAAAGTAGTCTTTTGGTGGATAAAAAACGCCATTTTTTAT
>JAHDHB010000629.1 GCA_020631545.1 Saprospiraceae bacterium
GCTTCATTGATATAACGTTCGATACGTTCTTTGGCTTCTTTAGAAATAACTGAACCTAGGTTTTTACCAGGAACAATCTTCTTGGATTCTTTACAAATTTCATCAATGATATGATCCACTGGGCCAACGGCTACTAGAGCAGAAGCCGCCATACAACGTTGACCAGCACAACCCGACATCGAAGCGGCAATATTGGTAGAAGCCATTTCCACATGAGCGTCAGGTAATACGACTAGGTGGTTTTTTGCGCCTCCTAAAGCAGCACAGCGCTTCAAGTTGGAAGAAGCACGGCGATAAACAATTTTTGCTACTTTTGTAGAACCCACAAAAGAAACAGCCTCAATGCCAGGATGATCGCAAATAGCTTCTACAATCTCTTTGCCTCCATTAACAACATTAAGTACGCCATCAGGTAAACCAGCTTCTTTTAACAATTCAGCAATCCGAACACAGCTAAGCGGAACCATCTCAGAAGGTTTGAGTATCATGCAGTTGCCTAGAGCCAATGCATTGGGTACTGTCCATAATGGAACCATGAATGGAAAATTGAAAGGCGTAATAGATGCTACAATACCCACTGGGCAATGTGATGTCCGACACTCTACTCCTTTACTAACTTCTTGAATTTCATCCTGAATAAGTTGCGGTAAGGAGCAAGCAAACTCACATAGTTCAATACCCTTATCGACTTCGGCATAAGCTTCTCCCATCGTCTTACCATTCTCTATATGAACGATTTCTGCTAGTTCCTCCCTATTCTTTTCTAGAAGACTGCGAAAACGGAAAAAAACTTGTACCCGTTCTTTTAAAGTCATGCCAGACCAAGCAGGATATGCTTTTTGAGCAGCTTTGACGGCTTTGTCCAAGTCTTTCATCCCACACAGTGGAACAGTCGAAATATTGCTGCCATTTATAGGACTGTATACATCCATACGTTTAGCGCCATTGCTCGTAAATTGGCCTCCAATATAGTTCTGAATTTCGGGATAGGTTTTGATAAGTGTCTCCATGCTATATACTTAGTCAAGAGTTAAAAATTACAAATAATAAGTTACTGTTTCAGTAATATTGTTGCGAAGAGGTTCTATTTTGATTTTAGATAACAAAAAGAGAAATACTTTTTGACACTAAGCAACCAAGTAAAAATAGTGCTTTTATTTTGATTTTAAATGAATTCCTATTATTTATTTTAGGCAAAATAGGAATTTGGGGTTTATTGTAGGCTGTCCGTGACCAAAAACAAGGGATTTGCTCCGCAAAAGATAGGTGCTTTTGAATTAAGATTCCATGCCGTTTAGTTATCCACGATAGCTATCGGGGCTTAGTCGTGTTTCCGCCCATTTCGTCCTTATATGCTCTTAAAAAGGTCGCAAGACCTCCTTCTATTATGCCCTTTCTCGTCATTTTATTGTGTCAAAACTTACATGTCTTATATGTCTTATGTGTTTCAAGCTCGCCATTACGGCAACTCCTGACTAAACGACATTGAATTAAGACATAAATAGAAAAGCTCAAATCGTAAAAAAATCAGACACCCCGTCAGTAAGGATGATTAGTAAGGGATTTTGTGCAAATCCTACTTCGTCGTCTCGCTTATTTTTTTACCATTTTCATAGATATACTCATACATCAAGTCCGAATTTGTATTGTACCATTTTGTAGAACCATGGCGTTGGCCATCTTTATAGTTCGCATCCTCCTTAATGTTGCCATCCTCGTAGTAAAGCAATCTTCGACCGTCCAATTTACCGTTTTTGTAATTCGAATCTTCAGTGATTTTTATGAGGTTGTTATAGACAAGTTTTTGGCCATCCAGCTTTCCTTGGTAGTAATTTGCCTTAACCATAACTTTGCCGTGCTCATTCATCGTGAGTGCAGGGCCTTGCTTACTGCCTTTATAATAATTGATCGATGATTTGATGAAACGGCTTTTTACATAGTATTCGAGCCAAGGGCCATGACGGTGACCATCAAGGAAATCACCTTCTTCAATGATCTCATTTAGTTCATTTTTCTTGATGGCATGTTGGAAGTTGTCACCGTAGGATACAAGCTCGTATTCCTTCAAATTTAGGCCGTCGATGACGGGGGCGGGTGGTGTAGGTTTATTACCACAAGCCGCTACAATTAATAAGCAGATAAAGAATATAACTCTCATGACAATAGATTTATAGAAAGAATTTTTAAATTGAAAGACAAAAATATAAAATTTGAATTGACCAAGCATTATCCTAAGCAAAAATTGTATCTTGTCTATTCAGAAAAAAGATATTTTCTAATGAAAACAAACAAAAAACAGGTTCTTAAATTCTTGCTTTTCCTTTTACTTATTGGAATTCTTAGTTTTGTAGCAGTCGCTTTAAATTATTGGCGAGCAAAAGATTACTTACTAGAGTGGCAATATGACTTAATCCATACCCCAAAAAAAATCACCTCAAAGTCTGCCATTGATAAAATATTGAATGAATTCGAAACCATTAAATTTAAGGAATTGGATGAAGACTATTTGAAGTATACTAAATCAAGTCAATCCAAGTACAAAAAGTTGCTAGAAGACAAGCAATATTACAAACTAAAACAAGCCGATTTTTACAAATATATTGTCAATGATTTTCGAATTAAGGAGCTATTACCCAAAGATCGTTATTACAAAGAATGCCTGTTTGATAAAGAAAAAACATTTTATTGGCTAATTGATAATCGTTTGTTGTATAAGTTGTTGGAGTTGCAAGAAGTCTTAGAAGCCGAAGGCTATGATCGAGAAGCCTTTACCATTCGAAACGGTCACCGTCCACCAAGTTATAATGAAAAAGTAGGCGGGGCATCGCTCAGCCAGCATATGCAAGGAAAAGCGATTGATTTAAGCATTGGAGATATTGACAAAAATGGAAAAAGTGAGGATAAAGACAAGCAAATTGTCCTCGATTTACTGGATAAAAAAATCATTCGTTCCCTAGGAGGAATTGGGAAATACCCCGGCACCAAGGCGGTACATTTTGATGTTCGAGGCTATCGCGCTCGTTGGGATAGACAGTGAAGGGTAGAGGGTAGAGACAGACTGTACGCCGTAAAGTCCCTATACCCTCTACGCTCTACCCTCTACAACACTAACTGCAAAGCAGTTAATGTAATTCTTAAACTAAAATTGCTAATTAACAATTAATTATCATATCTTTGTGCGCTTTTTATTCCTTGAGAAACCTATTATTTCATGACCATTCCTCCTATGAAAAGCGTTTATTTGTGGGGAGCCTCCATTTTTGGGGTTCTTTTGCTAGCGTCGCTTACCTATCAGCTCTTTTATAATAAGGAAATGCGTCAGATCAAAGCTGATCTGAATGCCATCGAAGGCGTAGAAGTCGTGGAAATATGGGGGTATGTGGATATTACTTTGCAAGAAATTGCG
>JAHDHB010000045.1:0-13401 GCA_020631545.1 Saprospiraceae bacterium
GATGCTATAGAAGCGAATGGGGGAATCATTCCTTCAAATTATGATAATATTACCAATACCATTCTAGGAAATGTCGGCGCTAATGGCTGGCCGGATGTGGTAGATAATGTAGAAACGGCCAACGCTGCGCTTCCAATTACCAATTCAGATGCGGATAGCTTTGTTGATTTTTTGGATCTTGATAGTGATAATGATGGTCTTGTTGATCTAGTAGAAGCAGGGGGCATAGATGCTAATGGAGATGGAACAATTGATGATTTTTTTGATGGCAATCAAGACGGTATGGATGATAATATCCAAGCATTGCCTCTGGCGCTATCGGATTCAGATTTAGATAGTTTTGCAGATTATTTGGATATTGATAGCGATAATGATGGTATAGTGGACAATATCGAAGGGCAAACGACAGAAAATTATGTCCTACCTTCGGGGTTGGATAGTGATGGTGACGGCCTAGATGATGTGTACGATTTGGCTACAGGCGTACCCATTTTACTAGCAGATTTTGATGGAGATGCGATTCCCGATTACTTGGATGAGGATACAGATGGCGATGGTGTGCCGGATGCTCTGGAGGGGCATGATGCTGATATGAACGGCATTCCTGATAACTCTTGTTCTTCGGGAGATATTGATGGCGATGGTTTATTGGATTGTTTTGATAGTGTACTAGGGCATGATCCGCTTGGGGCAAATGCTCCTTTACAAGATACGGATGCTACGGAGGATCGTGACTGGAGGGATATAGATGACGATGGTGATGGGATTTTGACGATGGATGAATTGGCTGATTTGATCAGTGGGGGCAATGGAATTCCTGATTATTTGGAATATCCATGTCCCTTTAACCTCATCATTGTTGAGTTTTCTTCTACTTATTATGCAACGAGTATAGATTCTTCAAATATCAATGATCCGATAGAAGTTTTAGGTGCTCCTGACGGAATTTTCACAGGGACGCTAAAAGATGTAACCGATGTATTGGATATCGGCCTAAATCAAGCCTACGCTGGAGATACCGTCGTCGTTTATAGTGAAGGAGAGGGTATTGCAGACATTTATCTTTCTAATGATACGACTTCTTACCTTCTTGTTGCAGATGATTTGGATTTGATTACGAACAATCCTTACATTTTTGAAGCTCCAGCAGATTTTATGTACATGCGTTTTACGGGAGCTACTGGAAATAAAGGCGATAAATATAGTATTGATGCCGTAGAGCTTCTTCAACGTGGGATTAACTGCGTTACGCCTACGGTCATTGCCAACGACGATAGTTCAACTTGTGCCACAGGAGGTTCCGTCTCTATTCTTGTAACGGATAATGATGTTTCCGATTTAAATCCATTGGATCTTACTTCGATCAATACTACAGGACTACTCCAACCAATGAATGGGACTACAAGTATAGAGGCTGGTACTGGAGCACTTATCTACACGCCTAATGCTGGTTTTTCGGGAACGGATACCTTTGCGTATCAAGTTTGTAATTTATTGAATTATTGCGATACGGCCTTTGTGGTGGTCAATGTGTTTCCTGATACGGATGATGATGGAATTGTACCCGTTGAGGACTTAGATGATGATAATGATGGGATTCTAGATGTTGTAGAATGTCCAGCATTTTCCACGACGGCAGGGGATTTTGGTGTAGGAAGCGTAACGACCATTTCTTCGGAAATTTATGAAACTCAACTGGACGGTGTAACCATTACCTATACCAACACCGGCATACCAAACGAGGTAAATGCTTATCAGGAAGCGACGGGTGTCGATGAGTTATATGCTGCTGGAACGAATGTTCAAAGTGTAGAACCGCATTTAGGAGCTATTTTGGAAATAACGTTCTCAGAGCCTGTAACGGTTGAATTTGGTTTAACGGACCTAGATGGTATAGATGAACATTTCCAGTTACAATTTTACGATGAGAATGGGAGCTTAATTTTGAATCCTGCAACTTTTTTTACGAATACGGTTTCTTCTACAACGGGAACCTTTCCTAGCAATACTTACACCACATTTACGGATATTGGATCAAATGTCAATGTTGTTTCAGGTGCAGATTTCGTAGAAGTATTTGGAAAAATCGACCAAATTCAACCTACTTATTATCGACCCAATATAGCTTTGTTTGATTTTCGAAATTTTTATGTTACCCGCATTGATATCGAATATTTGGGGGGCAGCGGTACGCCGACAACGTTAATCCATAGCCTACAAACTTACCCTGATGCCGATAATGATGGGATACCGAACTGCCTTGACGAGGATAGTGATGGTGATGGCTGTATGGATACGATGGAAGCTGGGCATAATCAAGTAAATGATAATGCTAGTTCCATCTCTGTACCTTTTGGAGCCAATGGATTAGCCGACGCGGTGGAAACCGACGATACACCTTATGCTGAGTTGAATTATAACATCCTAGAAACGAATATGGGCAGCTATGATTTTCTTGACTCTACTATCACAGAAGCCTGCCCAAATATTTTTCCGACGATTGCACAAGACGATTGGGCGACTACAGAACAAAACGTTTCTGTCAATATTGATGTACAATTTAATGATGTAGATCTAGACTTCGACCGCTTGTATTCCTTTCTGGTCACGAATGCCAATGTAGGCGTTGCTACCGTAAGAGAAGACGGCTGGGTAAATTATATTCCTTTTCCTGACTTTGTCGGAATGGATACCTTAACCTATCAAGTCTGTGATATAGATTTAGAGGCTATTGTAGTGAGTAATGAAATGACTGTTAGCTACTCCGTTATTGCTGGAGAAGATGATGCAGAAGAAAACATCTCTAGCGGATGGATGAATATTACAAGCTCGGATTTAGAGCTCAGTTATGATGCAACCATTGACGAAAACCAATATATTGGTGTACGATTTCAAGCCATAGCGATTCCACATGGCGCTACGATTACCGCAGCACGTCTTGCCTTTACCGCTGATTTAGATGAAAGCGGAGCAGCAAATGTAACGATACAAGGAGAAGCTACGGACAATGCACTTCAATTTACGACGGCTACCGCAAATATTTCTTCTAGGCCAACCACCTCTGCTTTAGTACCTTGGAATTATATTCCTCCTTGGTTAGACAATGAAGTTTATACAACGCCAGACCTTACCTCCATTGTTCAAGAAATCGTTGATCGGCCAGGATGGGTGAGTGGTAATGATATGGCTTTTATCATGACAGGAGATGGAGGCGTAAGAAGAGCCGAAACATTTGATGGTGTTGCTGGGCTTCAACCTGTTTTAGAAATCACTTATGGAAATTTTGAACCTCTTACCCCAACCAATCCTCCCTCTAATGAAGGGGCCAACTGTGATACCGCTCAGGTTATCATCACCGTTTTTTCTGGGGAGAATGATCCTCCTATAGCGATCAATGATACGACAACAACCGAATTTAATGAATCCATCGATATTTTTGTAGTAGAAAACGATACGGATCCAGAAAATCAACCGCTTCTCGTTACGGGTACAGGCACAGATGCCGCGAATGGCTTGACGGCGAATGGAGGAAGTGTTGTTATTGATCCAGCAGGCATTCCCATTTATAGGCCTCCTTTAAATTTTACAGGCATAGATTCTTTCCTCTATACGGTTTGTGATAACCAACTGCCGATGCTTTGCGATACCGCAACAGCAATTATCGAGGTTTTCCCTTTAACGAATGACCCACCTTTAGCCAATGATGATTTTTCGAATGCCTATGACGGTGTTACCATAACAATAGACATTACGCCAAATGATGTAGATTATGACGGGAATATTGTCCCCTCCTCTAGTACGATTATTACGACTTCACCAAATGGGACGCTCCTCAACAATGGAGATGGCACCTTCGATTATTTGCCCAATGCTAGTTTCGTTGGTTTAGACTCCTTCGCTTATGCTATTTGTGATGATGGGACACCATTGCCTGCTGAATGCGATACGGCCTTTGTTTTTGTGAATGTTTTTTCTTCAAATTTTCCACCTATAGCCGTAGATGATTATGATACCACGGCAATCAATCAGCAGCTTGTCTTTTTCCCCAATCGAAATGATTACGATTTCGAAAATGGGATTTTAACCACCTCTTTAACCCCTACCATACTCGCTTCGAATGGAACGACTTTTACGAGTCCGAATGGCTTGGTTTTCTATGTACCCAATAACGATTTTGTTGGAAATGATACCCTTACCTATCAAATTTGTGATGATGGAATTCCTTCGCTTTGTGACGAAGCAACGATTTATGTCCACGTAGCCAATTTACCGCCAAATGCATTTCCTGACGCTGTAACCACCTTTAAAGATGTTGGAATTGATATTGATATTTTAATCAACGACGTCGATCCCGACGGGCATAATCTTGTAATTACAAGCCTAGGTCCGATGCCTTCTCCTAGCGGTAATACGACCAAAGAAGGAGGCCTTGTTTCTATTAATGATAATGGGACGCCCTTAAACCTTTTGGATGATTTTGTCGATTATATACCTCCTAGTGGTTTCGTTGGTTTAGATTCTTTTTACTACTTGATTTGCGATGATATAGGAATGCAAATTACCGCCTGTGATTCCACGTATGTCATTATCAACATCATTGAAAATTCCCCTCCCATCGCTCTTGATGATATTGAGAATGGAATAGTCAATACGCCTCTTACCATTGATGTCCCTTTTAACGACTATGACCTTTCTGGGCAAATTGATTTCACTTCCGTAACGACTACGCCTAGTCTTTTACAAGCCACGAATGGTAACGTAACCACGATAGATCCTATTTCTGGAAGTATTACTTATGTCCCCAATATTGGTTTTATAGGCCAAGACTCCTTTCAATACATCATTTGTGATATTGCTATTCCGGCACTTTGCGACACGGCTTTGGTCCTTATTACTATAGAATTAGATGGCGACTTGGATGAAGACAATGATGGAATAACTGACCTTGTGGAATCAAGCGGTCATGATCCAGAAGCCGACGAAGATGGTGATGGTTTGCCCAATTGGCAAGATGTTGTGGACGACGGTGTAGGCGATAATTCTTCGACAGACTATTCAGACATGGATAACAACGGCATTCCGGATGTCTATGATCTAGATGGTGACGGTATCCCAAACTTCTTGGATTTGGATTCCGATAATGATGGCATTACGGATATCGTAGAAGCCGGCGGCGTCGATACCAATCAAGACGGTCTTGTAGATGATGCAACGGATCTAGATGGTGACGGTTTAGCAGACACTTATGATAGTGATAATGGAGGCCTAACAATTCCAAATTTAGATTCAGACGGCGACGGACAACCCAATGCCTTGGATATTGATTCCGATAATGATGGCATCGTTGATATCATCGAAGCTCAATCTACTAGTGGATTTATTGCCCCGACAACGGATTCCGATGGGGATGGGCTCAATGATGCTTATGAAACAGCAGCGACCATCGGTATTTTCGGTGGTGCTGGCCTCACGCCAGAAAACACCGATGGAACCGACAATCCCGATTACTTAGATCTGGATTCTGATAACGATGGGGAATCTGACTTCATCGAAGCACACGATACCAATGGTGACGGTGTCGTGAATTCCCTAGATGCGCCAGCGTCAGGTGTGGGCCTTCCTTGCAATCCTTGAAGTACTATACTATATGGTGTCTTAGGAGAAGATTTTTTGAGTAGAACAATTCGCGATAGGAATCGTGAGTAGAGGGATTTTACCTTGGTGGGGTAAAGTCCCTTTTTTCTTACGCGTAATTTTGCTAAAATATGGTTCAAACATTTAGGTTCTGCGTCGACAGCTTTTTACTGAAAATGCTAGTCTGAATAACTCATAAACTTATTTACTGCGAAACCACCGCTGAGGCATACTTTGACTTCTCGTTCTAGTAGTTTATTGAGTTTTTCAGGCTAGGAATTCTTACCGCCCTGATGATTCTTTAGGTTCTGCCCTTAAAATTTGTCGAGGCGTGTTTCTCCTCTTGGACTTTTTCCAGCTTCCATCAATCCATCCATCCTTCCTTCCTTCCTTCCTTCGAAAAATTGAGCAGCCATTTTAGCTTGGATATTTAAGGTGCTCAAAAATGAAAATTATGAGGCGAGCGTTAATTTTTCTTTCAAGAAGTTGCTTAAAATTTTTTAACGCATAGATCGTTTTATTCTTTTACTTTAAAATAGTATAATTTTTCGAGAAAATATTTTTGTAGGTATTTAAAATTTTTAATAAAAAAATTTTTTCAAAAATTGTATGCTTTAAAAGCTTTTAAAAAAACAAAATATAAAGCAATAGTTAGAATATAAAAAAATGTATGCTTAAAATATGATTTAAAAATTATAGAATAATTACAAATTTTAAAGATTATTGGAAGTTGTAAATACCTACTTAGATATAGAAATTCTAGCGCTCTATAAGCTAAAATAACAATGTGAAGGGTTTGTTTTGATTTTTAATTCCACCTAAAAGAAAAATTAGGGTGATATGTAGGATTTGAGGAGTAAAATTGGCAAAAAGGGGCGGCTCTTTTGTATTTGAAAAGAGAAAGAACCGATTTTTGGGTGTTTAGACTTCAAAAATAGGGTAGGAGAGAGGACTAGTGGCTCTGTTCAGAAGTTTTAGACTGTTTAAGCTTGTTATTTTTCCGTTATACTGCGTTGCTCATCGGTCAGTTAGCTACAGCTAATTTCCCTCTTCGCGCCTTGTCTAACAAAAAAATTACTACGCCTAAACTATCCATTACTTCTGAGCAGAGCCACTAGAAGAAGAAAGGTAAATTAATATTTAGGAGCAAGGCTACAAGGTGAATTCGTTCCTACTTCTTTTTAATAATAAACGATTACTTGCTGATTATAAGTTTATTCTGAAAGCCAAGAATTGATAAGTAACGTTGGCTTCAGCCGACATGTTGCGTATAGTTTGGTAATCCCAATAAATCTCTTTTTATAAAAGTCAAAGACAAAAAAGAAGAGTTTATGAACTCCTCATGGCGAAAATTATCAGCAATGCTCGGTTTCAAAAGAACAATAGGAAGGTGTCGGGGGGCGCAAGAGAAGGCGGTAGCCTTCGAGGTTCTATAGCAATGGGGTTCAACCCCTTGGTTCGTAAAATAAGCCACCAAGTTTTGCCAAAAAAGGCAAGTTGTCGTTGATTGTCCTATGTCTTTTGTCCTATGTCAACATGTCCTTTCAAGCAAAACAATCACTTAATTAACTTACTAGAAAAAATCAATTCACCATCTTCTAAAACCACCAAAACATAAACACCCGCGGGCAAATTATCGGTACGAATTTGATGCCATTCCATCGAGCTGTTTACTTGAAAATCAACGTATTTAACTCCTTGAAGATTATAAATTTGAATAGAAGTAAGGGATGAAAGCTTAGGTTCTAAAATAAGCGAAAGAAATTCGTTAAAAGGATTCGGAAATACCGTGATTTGAGTCTTACTAGGAGCGGAGGAAATCGCCACTTCCAATTGATTAGGAGCAGCAGGGGAGGGGAGGAGTGCTTGAAAATTCCCTGTACCATTTGGATAACGACCCCAAGCAACATCCGATTGTTGAGCCCCAAAATCAAGACCATCAATACGAGCAAAATAAGCCGTTGCATTATCAAATAAACCGACAAACTCTCCTCCAGCACTTAATTTGAAATTCGTGTGGTTAGCGCCTTGTTCAGGAGCTTTATCTGCCCAAAAAAGAAGGTATTCGTTAGGTTGAATATAAAGAGCAGGCATTTGCCATTTCGTCGGTTCCTCAGCATTATCAGAAAGATATTTATCACCAAGAAAAATGGGCATATTTCCATAATTATAAATTTCAATCCAATCATCATACTCTCCAAAATTATCCGCATTAATACTTGTATTACTCGCTACTATCTCATTGATAGCCAAGATTAAACTAGAACTTCCTGCAAATAAGGATTCATAGCCACAAGCAGGAGCAAAAGAACTAGCATTGAGGTTATCCCTAGCTATTATCTGATAATTTATCAAGGTATTTGTGTTAAAAGGAGGTAGAATCAAACCGAATGTGCCGTCAGCAGCTAGTCCATCATTACTAGTCCCATCATCCAACATTGGTACACAAGTAATGTCCGAAGGATTGGTTGTATTATAACAAAACTCCACACTCACCAAATCTACATCATCAAAAACATCAGCCTTGATTTCAATAGCTTGAAATTCAGTAGGATGATTGGTGTTAACCTGCGTGATAACAGGAGCAATATCACTTAAAGACAATTGATTAAGCGCACTATTCCTTCTTGTTGTAATGAAAGGTTTTACCCCATAATCCGTATGCATCCAAGGCAAAGTCATCTCAAAACCATCTTGAAATTCAGCAATCGAAAAATTATAATCAAGTGGATAAAAAGGATCATTACTAACAAGCGGAAGAAGCGTAGTTTTCAGGTTATCTAAATAAGGAAAAAGAGTAGATTCCTCATAAAGGTCATTTAGTAGTTGATTTAGATAATAAGAAAAACGATCTTTATACTTTTGGACAGTCATTAAGCGCGTATAGATAGGCCGAGTTTGTCCCGTCTGATTCCAAGTATAAATATTCCGAGTTCCCCAATCTCGATCCAACCAATCAATGCCCATCGTATTATCTAAATCATAAGGAATGTACTCGAATTTTCCCGTTTCCTCATTATGGTATAAATAAAAATTGTTTTGGTTGTAAATCGGGCCATCCCAATTACCAGTAACAATATCAAAAGCAATGGTTTTTAAATACTGCTCAATGTTGAAGATTTCTCCTAAGGTACAAGGCAAATCATTGGCAGGCGTATTGTTCAAAATAGCAATAAAATTAGCCAAATCCGTATAATCATCCACGGCTGTATTCGTCTTTAGGTCATAAGTTCGCCGCCCATAAAGCACTTCTTTATAAAGGTTAGGATCACTTCCTTTATACGCTAAATTCGCTGGATACAAGCATTTATATAAGTTGCCTCCTTTATTCCCAAAACGACTTTCGACAAACTCTTCATCAATATGCTCGACATTCGAATACACGCCACGATAGTTCCCATTAATATAAAGTTGAACATGATTTACCCTAGCTGCCGGCAACCCCAATCCTCTGGCCAAATCCCAACAAGCTTTAGCGCGCACAAGTGTCGGATCATTATGTTCTCCATTCAGATTCAACTTCTCCACACCATAATATTTGCGTCCCGCTTCATAAGTATTAAAAGAAACCTTAAAAGACTTCTTCCAAGCATCCCGCGAAGAATTTCCACGCAACCTAAATCCTACATTATCAAGCGTATCTCGAATGGTTCCATTTGCAAAAACAAACGTAGCATGAAAATGATAATTACTTTCCTCATTTGCAGGATCCAATATCCACGCTAAGGAATCCGCCGGCAAAATAATATCAATTCTAGGAATCACATCATCTCTATACAACTGACCAGGCACAGGGTTAATCGTCTGGGTAAATGCAAAAAAAGAAGAAGAAATGAGCAATAAAATGAAAATAAAACGTGTCATGGTCTTGTCGCTATTTGGTGGCTGACCGAAAAAGGCCATTTTTTTTGATGTTTTTGCCATCGCTAGTCACCAGTTGAATACAAAACGCAATGTCCATCCCGCATTCAACTGATGACGGTACACTCCTTTTTCCCAAAATGATCGTTTTCGGTCAAGCACTATGTAAAAAGGAAAACTATTGAAACCAATATCGTGTTTTTTTATGATAGTTCTAGAATCTACGATAGTAGAGAATTTTTATAAAATCAATTTGAGCAGGAGGTAGCTATTTGATTTTGATTTCTGCGCTACAAGACTCTTTGATTTTGAGATGGCGATTGTGTTTGACAACACTTGCATCTTGTACTAAAAAACTGTATTTTTGCATAAAATGATTTAAAATACTGGCAAAAATGGATTCTAGTTTTAAAAATACTAAGAGAAGCGAGACAGAAGACTCAGGTAATATATCCTGGATTATTGTCGCGATTATAGCACTTCTAGGCTTACTTTTCTTCTCTTCTAAAAAACCTAAAAGAGAAGGCTCAAATCTAATCCTTATTGACGAAAATGGTAATAAAAGTAAAATGTCAACTGTTTTTACAGATGAAGAAATAGAAGAAGCCTTAGAAAAATACTCAAAATCACAACATGCGAAAATTTAATTTTATTTACGACAAAATAGTTGTCGATGAAAAAGATGTAAATGGTTTTGTTGCTTATTCTTTATATAAGAAAAATAAAATCGAATATATAGAAAGTACCAAAAAAGATAAGGACTTAGATAGCCTTTCAGATTTTGATCTACAGGAGTTTTGTAGGATGAGTAATACTGATTCTCAAATTGAACGTTATCGAAATGAAGCTAAGACAATCTTAAAAGAATATACAGCGATTCTTTTCCAACAAAGATTAGATCAAATTGATGCACACTATCAGAAACATTCAGTAAAAAATTTCTGGTCTGGAGCTTTGCAAAGTGCTGTAGGCTCTTTAATTTTTACATTTGGTATGGGGCTGTTTTTTTTCCTTCTATGGTCTTACAATGTTGGGATAGAAGATATTGTTGAAAATATTTTTAATGTTGAAATTACTGAAAAAAAGTAATTACTTTATAAACAAATAGACAACTCAAAACCTATAAATTACTCGGAAAAACCTCCACAGGTACACCATTCAAAATAGCTGCTCCAGTCAAAGCATCTACCCCCATTTCATCGACCAAATCATTGGCACTGACACCTGCATTTGCTTGAGCGACATCGAGTTGAACACCCTTGCGCCCATGTCCCCAACCATGTGGGATACTGACAACGCCCTGCTTCATTTCATCGCTAATTTCCACAGGAATTAACACTTCACCTACCCTTGATTTAACGCTAGCTACTTGGCCGTTTTCTAAGCCTCTTTTCGCTGCATCATCAGGATGGATGAGAAGCGTGCAGCGTTCACGACCTTTCACCATGCGGTAGCTGTTGTGCAGCCATGAATTATTACTGCGTAAATGACGGCGACCAATAAGCAGTAAACCTTCATCCTTATTCTCTTTTTTAGTCATCAATCTTTTCAAATCTTCCTTGTAAATGTCGGGAAGTAAATTGATTTTTTTATCAGAAGTCATGAGGCGTTCAGGAAGTTGTGATTGTAAAGGCCCAAAATCGATACCGTGTACATTTTCCTTCAACCGTTTCATATTCAATTCCTGCGGACCTTTAGCAAAACCCATTTCCAAAAGTATTTCTGGATTTGCGTAGTAGTACATCATTTGCTTTTGCCGTTGCATTTCATCTTCTGGCAAATTATCACGCTGAATGGCTTGTTGTAAAGCCAAGATAATTTCCCAATCGAATTTCGTACCCTCTTCTTTTTCTACCGTAGGTTCACTATACCGAGCCGTATTTCGGATAGCTAGATTGTGGAAAGCGACACCATAATGCGCAGTTTCTAACCCAGAAGCAGGCGGCAAAATAATATCCGCATGGCGCGTCGTTTCATTGATATAAATATCAATCGACACCATAAATTCTAAGGATTCCAAGGCCTTATCAAGCTGTTGGCCATTAGGGGTAGAAAGAACAGGATTCCCACAGGAAGTCACCATAGCTCGGATTTGGCCTTCGCCAGGTTCTAGAATTTCTTCTGCCAAGGTGGCCGCAGGCAATTCTCCACCAAACTCGGGCAATCCGCGAACTCTAGAATGCCAACGCCTAAATGAAGGACGAGGCCTAGGCCCACGAACCAAATCAAAAGCAGGAGTGGTAAACATGGCACCTCCTGGGGTATCAAAATTGCCGGTCAAAATATTCAAAACACAAAGCGCCCAATGACTCAACCCGCCAAACTCTACCGTTGAAACGCCCAATCTTCCATAACAAACAGCGGAATTCGCTTGGCAGAAGGCTTGAGTGAGTGCTTGTAATTCTTCTCTTGGTATACCTGTTTTTTGGGCAGCTAAGTCTAGTGGGAAATCCGCTACAAAATCTTTTATCTCTTGGATTTGGGAAGCTTCTAAACAGGCTGCTAGATGACCGAGGTTTACTTTATTTTCCTTGAAAACAAGGTGAATCATAGCAAGAAGTAACCAAATATCCGTTCCTGGTCGAATAAATAAGTGTTGACTTGCCTTGTCTGCCGTCTCTGTTCTTCTTGGATCGACAACGACAACTTTTCCACCGCGTTCCTTAATGGCACGAAGGCGTTTTCCTACATCAGGGGAAGTCATCAAACTACCATTGGAAACCAGAGGATTGCCACCAAGAATAAGCCAAAAATCCGTGCGATCTATATCAGGAACAGGCAGTAAAAAGGAGTGTCCAAACATATAAACACCTGCTAGATGATGGGCTAATTGATCAACAGAAGTGGCCGAAAATCGATTTTTGGTCTTTAAACTGCGGACAAACTGAGGAGAAAACAGGGCTGTTCCTAGGTTGTGAATGCTTGGATTGCCTTGGTAAACGCCTACGGCATTGACGCCGTGCTTCGCTTGGATGTCTAGAATTCGAGTAGCCGTTTCTTCAATTGCTTCCTCCCACGAAATACGTTGCCAGCCATTTTCTGTCCGTTTTACAGGAAATTTCAAGCGATTAGGATCTTCATGCAAATCTTTCAAAGCCATAGCCTTAGGGCAAATATGTCCTCTACTAAATGGATCGTTCTTATCTCCTCGAATAGAAGTAGCTTTGTTCTTTTCTACTTGGATTTCTAAGCCACAAAGGGCTTCACAAAGATTGCAAGTACGGTAGTGTGTAGTAGACATATGGCGTAGGATTTGATTATATCTTTTAAAGATAGGATCTTGATAGCAGAATTCTACTTTTTTATATCATTAAGTGAATTTAATAATGTTTTGCCTGCTTAGAGTTCAAGCGTTTTCCATTCGACCACCTTTTTCTCCTTACTACTAAAATTAACGCCAACAGCCAGTACTTTTTTCTTTTCGTTCAAGAATTTATCGGCATAGCCTTTATCTTGGATTTGCTCTAACGCTTGGTCAGCGCTCTTGTCGAGCTTGAATTCTAGAATGTAAATATGGGTATCGGTTTGGACGACGGCATCAATGCTTCCCTTACTTGTATTGACCTCACTATGAATATAAATACCTAAGTAAGTAAATAGAATGTGAACAAGCGAATGGTAATACTTTTCTTGCTGATTCTCAAACAAACGATAAGGAATGGTCGCAAACATGCCATTAACACGCTCAAAAACATCGTCTAAATCATTGGCTATAAAAGCATTTTCAATGTGATAGGCGATAGAGCTACTTTTCCCCGCATCTTCATGTCTAAAAGCCCCCATCAAGTGCTGCAACATGCTTTCCTTGACTTCCTGATTGGGATAACCCAATTGGTAGATATTCCTATATTGCCCTTTAATGGTCAAATAGCCCGTTTGAAAAAGCAAGGAATCGGTAGCGATATA
>JAHDHB010000045.1:13501-21037 GCA_020631545.1 Saprospiraceae bacterium
CTTTGATGGTAGAAAGCAATAAGGATTTACCAAAACGGCGGGGGCGTGTAAGAAAATAGTAGCTACCAGACATTAATAGATCGAAAACACCTTGTGTCTTATCTATATATAAATAATCATTTTTTCGTAATTTGCTAAAATCTTGTATGCCTAATGGTAATTTTTTCATACTTCAAAGATAAGCATTTCCTAGATGGATCAATTGTTTAGAGCTATGAAAATGAGTGTAGTGTCGGGAATTGTTGGGGAGAAGAGCGCAAGGATTGAGAGTTTACTCTGAAAAGGCTCTTCTTCAAGATATGATGTAAGATTTAAGAAGTATGATGTTTATTTATTGCTAACAAATAAGAATTTACGTAATGATGCTTTCATGCATCTTACATCATAAATCGTATTTTTCATTAATGCCTGCTTTTTTGGAGTGGCCTCAGGGTTAGTTTTGTAATTAAAATAACTTATTTTTGTCGAGGTATTCAAGCCATAAATAGGGCATTTAAACTTACTAGTGTAAAAAAGTTGGTGCGATTTTTGATAAAAATGGCGATTTTGTGGCATTAGCCGTTGAAATGTTCTATATTTAGCAGTGAGAAAAACCAGCAAAGGAAAAGATTGATAGAATGCAGAAACAGCTTGTAGAGGCTTTCCATTGCTTAGGCTATTTAGTTTGAGGAGAAAAAAATTGAGGTATGTTAAACCAGCGATTGTCACAAAAACAGACGCAGAAATTATCCCCGCAGCAAATTCAGTTAATGAAGTTGTTGCAGGTGCCTACTGCGGCCCTTGATCAGCGTGTGAAAGAGGAATTGGAAGCCAATCCAGCGCTTGAGGAAGGCTTAGAAAACGAAGAAGAAACGCAGGAAGAAGGTTATGGCGACACTAAGGAGGAAGCGGAAGAAACGGATGAACCTACGCTAGATGATGACTTTGAATTGACGGATTATTTGTCGGATTATCTTGACGATGATACGGCTGGATATAAGTTAAAAACGGATAATTATTCTTCTGATGAAGAAGAAAAAACGATTCCTGTAGCCGTAGAAAATACTTTTCATGAATATTTGGAAAAGCAATTGGGCTTAGTAAGACTAGGGCCTGAAGAGTTGCTCGTGGCTAAACAAATTATTGGAAGT
This sequence comes from Saprospiraceae bacterium, assembly GCA_020631545.1. Taxonomy (GTDB): domain Bacteria; phylum Bacteroidota; class Bacteroidia; order Chitinophagales; family Saprospiraceae; genus JAHDHB01. Next base: position 14,632 of record JAHDHB010000045.1, read on the forward strand.
ATAGATGATGATGGATATTTGCGCCGTGAACCTATTGCTATCGTAGATGATTTAGCCTTTTCGCAAAACTTCATGACTACCGAGGAAGAAGTTTTACGTTTGTTGAAGGTTATTCATAAATTTGACCCGGCTGGAATCGGTGCTAGAGATTTGCAAGAATGCTTGATTATTCAGCTTCGTCGAAAGTTTGAGGCACAAGAAGAGGAAGGGGAGAAAAATGAAAATTTAGCAGCAGCCATAAAAATCATCGAACAATATTTTGAGGAGTTTTCGAAAAAGCACTACTCAAAACTCCAAAAACAGCTCAATGTTAAGGATTTTGAGTTGAAAGACATCATTGATGAAATCCTTCGCTTAAACCCTAAACCTGCTAGTGGCTATGCACAAGGAGCTAGTAGAATTCAGCAATACATTGTCCCTGATTTTATCATTCGGAATGATACTGGAGAACTGGAATTGGTCTTAAATTCCAGAAATGCACCTGACCTTCGAATCAGCGATCAATATAAAGATATGCTGAAATCTTATGGCCAAACTACGCGCAAAAAACGGGATAAAAAGCAGCGCGAAGCCGTCATGTTTATCAAGCAAAAAATTGATGCTGCTAAGTGGTTTATTGATGCTATTCGACAACGGCAGCAAACCATGTACAAGACGATGTACTCCATTTTGCAATACCAATATGATTTCTTTCTAACGGGTGACCAAAAGCGGCTTCGTCCTATGATTTTAAAGGATATTGCAGAGATTACAGGCTTGGACATTTCTACCGTCTCGCGTGTTGCCAATAGCAAGTACGTACAAACCGAATTCGGTACAAAACGCTTAAAATCATTCTTTTCGGAGTCTCTACAAACCTCTACTGGAGAAGAAGTTTCTACGCTTGAAGTCAAGAAAATTCTTACAGAATTGATTGACGAAGAGTTCAAGAAAAAACCGCTTTCCGATGAAAAATTGAAGAACGCTCTCCGCGAAAAAGGGTATAACATCGCAAGAAGAACCGTAGCCAAATATCGGGAACAATTAGGTATTCCAGTAGCTCGCTTGAGAAAAGAACTCTAGTTCTGAGGCCACACTCCGAAAAGGCTCCTCTTCAAAATGCGATGTAAGATTTATGATATATGATGTTTATTATTTGCTAGCAAATAATAATTTACGTCATGGGGTTTCATACATCTTACATCATAAATCGTATTTATACAGTAATTACTACTTTTCGGAGTAAACTCAGTTCTAGATGATTTAGTTGTAGAGAAACAAGACTTCTCTACAATTAAATCAACCCTTCGATAAAAATTCAACCCCTAGGTGATAAGCAACTCAAAGGCATCCTGATCGTTCAGAAAGGGAAGTGTTTGACGGATTTGGGTTAAATATTCGTGGGAAAGTTCTGTGGTGAAGACGGCTTCTTCATGTGCGCAGGAATAAATGATTTTTTCTCCTGAAGGCTCAATAATGCTCGTATCTCCAGAATAATACCAGTCATTTCCATCTTTGCCTACCCGATTTACGCCTATCGTCCAAGCTTGATTTTCGATAGCTCTTGCTTGGAGCAGGCTTTTCCAAGCATAATTCCGCTTTTCTGGCCAGTTGGCAACATAAATCAATAAATCATACCCCGTCGTGTTTCGACTCCATACAGGAAAGCGCAAATCGTAGCAAATGAGGGGGCAAACACGCCATCCTTTGACTTCAACATACAAGTGGGTTGTTCCTGCTTGGTAAGCCTCTTGTTCCTTCGCCATCGTAAATAAATGGCGCTTGTCATACGAGGAAAAAGTACCATCAGGACACATCCAAATTAAGCGGTTGAAATAGAGATTGCCTTCTCGAATCATCAAACTTCCTGTAATTACAGCATTTAGTTTTTGGGCTTGTGCTTGCATCCATTGGACGGCTTGCCCTTCCATCGATTCAGCTAGATTGGCAGGATGCATACTGAATCCTGTGGAAAACATCTCGGGAAGAATGATTAAATCGGTTTTACCTTTCAAGCCTTGCATTTTTTGCTCGAAGGCCTGCAAATTAGCGGCTATATCTTCCCAGGCTAAAGCTGCTTGGATGGTGGTGACTCGAAGGTTGTTCATTGATTTGTTGTTTTATTTGCTAGCCAATAAAAATTTACGCAAAGAGGGTTCATAGATCCTACATCTTAGTTTACTCGCTATACATTTCCAAGAAAATCTTATCTACGTGCTTATTTTCTTGCCAATTGTCAAAAATTCCTTCCAAGGCTAGAATCTTTTCAAACAAAGCATCTTGCTTCTTGCCTTCTTGATGTGCTACGGAATAAGGAATGTGCGAAAAGGTGACCATGGAATATAAAGGAATAAAATGGTCTGGATATTTTTTGTGTAAATGCGCCGCTATTTTTTTGCGAAGCAAGAAAGCAGGATCGCCCACCCTATCACACATTTCAATAAAATTTCGGACAGCCAAAGCAGCGATGGCATTAGCGTCTTTGATACGTGAGGCATTAAATTCATGGAGTGTTGTCGTCCAATCTTCCCCGTGTTTTTCCACAAAATCATCAAGGAGACTACAATCCTCAAAACCAGAATTCATGCCTTGGCCGTAGAAGGGAACGATGGCATGAGAGGCGTCACCCAACATTAAGACTTGATCGTTATAATCCCAAGGGCTACAACGTATAGTGACGAGGGTAGAGGTTGGGTTTTCCTTGAAATCTTCTAATAAAGTTGGCATTAAAGGAACAGCATCACCAAAGTATTTTTGAAAAAATGCTAGGATTTGCTTATCGGTTTTTAGGTTTTCAAAGGACTCTTCTCCTTCAAAAGGTAGAAAAAGGGTACAAGTAAAACTACCGTCTAAATTGGGCAAAGCAATGAGCATAAATTGCCCACGAGGCCAGATGTGCAAAGCATTTTTCTCTAGTAAATGTTCTCCATTTTCCCCCGCAGGAATCGTGAGTTCCTTGTAACCATGATCCAAGTAATCTTGCGAATAATTGAACCTTGGCCTCCGCTGTAAACTGCTTCGGATGGCGGAAAATGCACCGTCAGCTCCAAAAACTAAAGGGTAATCGTGTTCTTTGGACTCGCCATTATTGACAAAAATTGGATTGGCCGTTTTTAAGTTCAATCCCCAACAAGGCTGATCAAAGTAGAAGTTGACATCCTTAAAACTTTCCGCTATTTCGACCAATTCTTGATTCAAACCACCTCTAGAAACAGAGTAAATGGCTTGCCCTTCCTTGCCATAGGGCTGAGGAGTAAGTTCTCCTGTCGTACTATGCATCATGCGGCCATACATGGGAATGCCAACTTGACGAATTTTATCCGCAATGCCTGCTTTTTCTAGAGCTCTCCATCCTCTATCGCTAAGCGCTAAGTTGATGGAACGCCCCCCTATGGCTCCAGCTTTGCGCATATCAGGCCGACGCTCAAAGACATCGACCTGGTATCCGCGTTTGGCTAGTAAGATGGCCCATAAGGAACCGACTAGGCCGGCTCCAACGATACAAGCGCGCTTAGGCTGCTTCTTTTCTGATGATGGGGTGTTCTGTTTGTTCTGCATCTTTATTTTTGTTCTTGCGGTAACGAATAAAACCGAAGGCTAATTTTCGACAAGAGTTAATGTCTTCTTGCACAGCTTCTAAGGTTTCCTGATCTAGGTAGTCCAAACCTTTCGCAACAGCGAAATGGCTATCTAGTTCGGCATAATTTTTCAAAGCCAAGCCGATGTAGTAGCGAAGATCGTCCATTTTTCGCCCCTCTATCGCTTTCGCAATATTTGCTGGAGCAATGACGGCCACACTTTTCATTCGCTTACAAAGTTCATACTGTTCATGCTTGGGAAAAAGCTTTGTCAACTCATAAACTTTGAGGACTAATTCTTGTGGCTTTTTCCAAACTTTCATTTCTGTAAATCTCATAATACGCTTTCTTAAATTGAGCTTAAAAACTCAATAGGTTGAAAAATTAGTTTTGGCAGAAAAAACAACTGCCCTTCACTAGTAAGACTCAAAAAGGCCCAAATTCCATAAAAAATTTTTGACTTTTTTTTTTTCAACCTTTCAAAAACGTCCATTTTTTACTAGAAAAACGACTACATCTCACCTGTTTCTCCTAGCAATTTACAAAATTCATAAACATCTCTAAACGAATTGTATAAAGGGATAGAAGCGACTCGAATGACGTTGGGTTCACGCCAGTCACAGATGACTCCCTTATTAGTCAAATAAAAATGTATTTTTTTCCCGTTGTCGCCAGTCAAAATAGATAACTGACAACCTCGATCTTGACTTTTTTCTGGTGTAATGACTTTGAAGGTGTGGCCTTTTTTATTCAATTCTTCTAGTAAAAAAGCCATATAATTGGTCAACAAAATACTCTTTTCTCGGAGTGCTTTCATGCCCACTTTATCGAAAATTTCCAAGCTAGCTTTATGCGCTGCCATACTGAAAATTTGTGCATTACTGAGCTGCCACCCTGCCGCTCCTTTCATGGGAATAAATCCTTTTTTCATCAAAAAACGCTCACTCTCATCATGTCCCCACCAGCCGGCAAAACGTGGCAAATCAGGGTTATTGCCGTGTTTTTCATGAACAAAAACACCACTTGGGCCTCCTGGTCCAGAATTCAAGTACTTGTAAGAGCACCAAACGGCAAAATCGACGCCCCATTGGTGTAATTCCATCGGCACATTGCCTGTAGCATGAGCTAAATCAAAACCGACGTGTGCCCCAGCCTCATGTGCCGCCTTGCTAATAGCTTGCATATCATACCATTGTCCAGTATAATAATTTACACCAGCCATCATGACTAAAGCCAGCTCGTCCCCATGTTCTTCGATAGCTTTTAGGATATCTTCTGTGTGTAGATTATGTTCTCCAGCTCTTGGATGAATTTCAATGATGGTTTTCTCAGGATCAAAACCATGAAATCTTGCTTGGCTTTCCATCGCATATTGATCAGAAGGAAAAGCACCTCCTTCCATGAGAATCTTATATCGTTGCTTTGTAGGTCGATAAAAAGAGACCATCATCAAATGCAGATTCGTGGTCAACGTATTCATAATCACGACCTCGGAGGCTTTCGCTCCTACGAGTCGCGCTGCTTGCTCTGCAAAGAATTTGTGGTAATACATCCAAGGCATTTCTCCTTCAAAATGACCTTCCACGCCATATTCTGCCCAGTGATCCAACTCTTTCAACAAGTAATTCCGCGTTGTTTTTGGTTGTAAGCCCAAGGAGTTTCCACAAAAATACAAGCAATTTTTCCCATCGTGCTGAGGAAACAAAAACTGCTCTCGATAAGCCTTCAAAGGGTCTTCTTCGTCTAATTTAAGTGCATATTCAAGCGTCGTGTTCATGTTTTTGCGTTTTAGTAACGTTGGCTTCAGCCGACAAGTTATTCCGTAACGAGCAGCATAGGTAGTGTATGAGTGTGTTCTTCTACAGTCACACAGAAAACAGAAGTCTTTCCAGCAAAATAATTACTGGAAACCAACATTACGCAAAGGTATTTAATTAATAGAGAAGGAAGGATGGAGAGGGAAAAATTATTTTTTGTGCTTGAAGGAGTAGACGAAAATTAGAGCTTGACACGACACTAGGTAGTTCTGCTCAGAAAGACTAGTGTCTTGTCAAGTGCTTTTTCGATTTCTCCGTTAGCAATTAACTTTTTGTTTATTTATTTTTTTACGTTAAAGCGCTTAATAACCAAATATACATTTTTTTGCTAGTGATAAAACAAAAAATGTCGTTACCCCTAAAAAGAGATAACGACAAAAGATGTGATTACTAAGCACCAAACTACGAAGCAATAATTCACTGTGGCAATAGTGAGATTGCGCGACCCGCTTTTGGCATCTATTCAATTTAACAAAGTTGGTACGACACAGCAACTCGTCATCCTTAACCCAATCTGAAAAGAAAAGACGTCCTTCAAAGTGTGCCGTACCAGAGGGGAGCTTCGAAGGTTGTTGCCTCCCCTAACCCAAACATTTTTTAAAAACAAGAGAAAGGTTTTAGTCCTCCATTTTACACCTCTTTAGATGCGTTTACCTTTAACTACTTGCAAGATACGGCAAGATCGCTCTAGTTGGTTAAGTCCTCTTTAATAACAAAATTCAAAATATATTTTGGAAGAAAAACGTAGTTTTTCTATGAAAATCATCTAACTATTTGACAGTTAGGGAATCTCTTTTTAAAACAAGAAGGAGTCAACGCTATAGGTAGTGATACAGAAAAACACCTAAATAAAGCTTATTTTATTATAAAAACGCTTACCTTGTAGGCGTTAATTAGGGGATTATGCGTTTATAAAATCGTCTTTATTATGAAAAATTACTTCCTTTATTTTATAGTCACCTTATTTTTGCTTGTAAGTAGTCCTTCTTTCGCTAATGCTAATAATGCGATACTTGGTGGAGGAGATTTGGT
>JAHDHB010000630.1 GCA_020631545.1 Saprospiraceae bacterium
CTAACTATTCAAATACATTTGCCATCGTTTTTCCCCTACTTCCGCGATGCGTTCGGCTAGTAAATTAGGGTCGTCAACTATCCAAACTTGTTGTGTATACTCTAAAATTTCCTTGGCATAGACGGATTGGCTAGGCGTTTCTTGATGATAGAAAGGGGTGTCAAAATACATTTGACGCAGTTGGAAATTAGGTCTTACAAAAGAAACTTTATAGACATTTTGCTTAAAATCATATTCTACGGCCATAAAGTTGTTAAGTTCTTCACTAGGATAGCAGGAGATGAAGAGCGGACTTTTGAGTAAATCAAATTCAAACAAATTGAGATGACCTGCCGAAAAATAAGGGTACAACAATCGTTCGTAAGGAATATTATTGGCATCTAAAGCTTTAGCCATTGTCTCCACTCCTACTTTTAAACGATTGGCATCCAAGTCTTCTCCTTGGTAATTCGAGAAAGATTGCCAGCGTCCTTTCCAATTATAAAACTGGTAGGTTCCCAAACGAAGTTTATAGTCAAAAATAGAATTACCATCCAAAATGTACCCTGGATAGTAATATTTTACCCCACGGCGTAGGGCTTCTTCAACCTCAAGCAACATTGTATAAGTTCCAGGGCTGTATTTTTCGTAATCTTTATCATAAAGACCAAGGATACTGGCCATACTTTCCTTGCCCAAGTCAAAATAACTTACGGCCACCAGTTTGTCCCCATCATAAACAGAAATTTCGTAAGTATCGAAGACGGAAGGACCAAAATCATTCGCGTATAGAAAAGTCTCTAGAGATTCAAGTACAAAGCCCTTAAAACGGCTTTTATGTTGTTGGTACAAGCGCTCCTTGGCCTCAGTGATATGAGGTTTTCCAATGCTATATTGAAATTTTTTAGCATTCCGATTGGCTATTTTTCGCAACCGCTTTTTAAACGCAAAATCTTCTAGGAGAAGCCTTATGTTAATGACAGAATAGACATCTTCTTCCAAGCAGATCAAGGAAGTCCGAAACAAGAGCGAAGAGCTTCTAAACCAACCTCCTGCCAAGTATTTGTCCAACCGAGAGGGGGAAAGCGATCTGGGATAATATAGCTGCACTAACATAGAGTCGTAATATACGTGATTTTTGGGAAATTTGTTGCTTGTAAACGAATATGAATCTCTAGAAAAAAGCATTACATTTTAAGTCGCCACAGGATGGAAGCGCCAATTAAAATTAAGTAGCAAATGGTCATCGACTAAATGTACGAAGGTTGTTGAGTTTCTTGTACGAGAGAAAGCTATCTTTTGTTTGAACGTTCTACAAATGTCTAGTGGTACTGCTCGTAATTTCCTTGGTGTAAACAATGTAATTTATTGCCACATAGACACAAAGGCACATAGGTTATACTAGAAGTCTTACGACATTTTCTCATAGCATGAATGGCATGGAAGGCAATCATTCCATGGGCTAGTCATTGATTCGCAAGATATTGAATGCGAAGTACTTCAACATTACTTCTACTTCTTCAAAATTTTCTCCTTCGACATGAACATCCGTCAGCCGTGGTAAATGCTGTGCAAAATAGATATGATTATTCGCCATTTCGAAGAGATTGCTGGCTAGGGCATGGGGATAGGGAAATTGCGGGTCTAAGGTGCGAACGGCATCAGCAACTTTTTCGGTCAACTTCTTATAATTCAAGAAAAACCCTTCTTTATTTTCTTCATCTACTTTTTTGATGTGATAAGCCTTACTTCCTTCTGCAATGATGATGCGGTGAAGAATGCTTTCATTAACATATTCAATGGCAGGATTTTCCCTTGAGGCAGACACCAAGGTTTCGATAATGATTTCTAGACGACGACGGTTATCTTTGATATTCATGGTGTTAACATCAATCAGGAAGCTTACCCATTCCCAAAACCAAGAAACGAGGTAGAGCAACAGCATATGCTTGTTTTCAAAATAACGGTAAACAGACGCTTCTGTAGAGGTCATTTTTATGGCTAATTTTTTAAAATTAAATGCCTCAAAACCGACTTCATCTATCAACAGAATACTGTAGTTGATTATTTTCTGTCCTAGTGCAGTTCCTTGTGGATCTCGCAAGTACAAGCCTTCATTCAATGTTATTTTGATACCTATTGCCATAGTCATGGTAAGTTTACATAATACGAATTAGGGATTGAGAGGTAAAAGGTAGCCTCGATATAAAAAATTGACTATTACTTGGATAGTTTTAAGTCAAAACGTGATTTCGAAAATTGGTCCCCTGATTCGCATTATTAGTACAAATTTAATAAATCAAGAAGAACTAACAAAGCTATCTTACAAAAAAGTATCCTTACTAAAAATAATAGTATTGCTATTACGAAAAATAGTTACTATATTTGCAACAATTGCTAAACTATAGTGTTTAAGAAGTAGTCTATTAAATATTTCGATGCTTTTTGACCATTAACCGTGTCACTCGGCCATTTAATAGATTGTTTTTCAGACAATTTAACTTAAAAGGAGCTAAGAATGAAGCCTAAACCGAATTCAGATATGATATACAGCAGGTTTAGCATCGTTCAGCCAATAAAATAAATCTGTTGGTTACAGGTTACTTTGAATCCTAGCTCCTCAATGGAGGAGTTGGGGTTCTTTTTCACCCAACAAAACTTAGCATGGGGCGGTCATCGTCCTAGGATTCTCATTATTAACTTAAACTATAGATTATGAGTGTTGTATCTAAATCCGTCAAGGTAAAAATCCTTAATTTTTCTCGGGATGGGGTAAAAGTTAAATTACCATTTTTAGATATTCCGATAAAGATGAGCCTCCAATTTTTCAATAAGCGATTAGAAGCCGGCTATTTCAAAGTCGACAAACATGTTCGCTCTAAATTTAGGATAGGCGCTAGCACACATTTTTGTCAACGTGCCTGAGAAGACTTTAGTTTTTAAGTAGTTCTACTTGTTTCTTGAGTATAATGTATTGTGTTTTTGATGGTGTTTATTTTTTAGCCCCAACTTCTCTATAGAGAGGTTGGGGAATTCTTGAGGTAAAATCTAGCAAATAAATGACGGTTCTTCCCATAAAAAGGTTTTGGAGTTTATTGAGTCAATATTCCCTTGAATTAAGGCAGATTTATGCCTATGCTATTTTTAACGGGCTGGTCAATCTCACATTACCAATTGGTATACAAGCTATTGTAAATTACATACAAGCAGGTGAAATCAGCTCTTCCTGGATGGTGCTCGTCTCTTTTGTATTACTAGGTATTACGGTATCTGGTTTTCTACAGGTACTGCAATTAAGAATCGTAGAAAATATACAACAAGATTTATTTATCCGTTCCGCCTTTGAATTTGCGTATCGCATTCCAAAAATATCCTTTATCCAACTTGATAAAATCCATGCTCCTGAGTTGGTTAAT
>JAHDHB010000046.1 GCA_020631545.1 Saprospiraceae bacterium
TCCGTGAATGGTTATAGTTTATCCTTGACGGACTTTGTTTGGTAAGAATACTGTGTGACGCTACACTTCTTTTTCTAAAAATGATCGTTTTATGGCCAAAACATCAAAAAATGCCTTTTTCGGCCAGACACTAATTACCTAAAAACGGGTTAAGCTCATAACAAGGCGATCATTCTGAAAAAAGCATCTCTATCGCCTATAAAAAAATTAAACTTCGTCAAGAAATAAAATATTACCAAAAAAGAAACGAAAATACTTTATTTCCACTAGTTTTGTCTTCTGAAAAGATATTACGATGGAACGAAAGATAAGTATTTTTGCATTTATTGGTTTTTGTTTGACGGCTACTTATACGGCAATCAAAGTTTATTTAGAAGCACTTAACATTTATACCGGCATCATTTTCTTAGCTTCGCTATTTTTTCTAATGCTTCTCCTAGCACAAGCCGCTTTTTCTTTCTTTAGTACAGCCAATGAACAACGAACCAATTTACGATTCTCCCTTGTCATATTTTTCATACTTATATTTTCTCTTGAATTGTTTTTACGTTTTTCCTTACGTACCCACATTACTTATGGAGAAAAAAATGGCGGACTCAACTACGTCTCGGTTGCCAAAGAAAATTTAAACTCTTGGTTTTGGGTCTATTCTCCATTTCTAACCAATAAAGTTGAAAAACATGAATTTACCACTTATAGAAAAACTAATTTTTTAGGTTTAGCAGAGGGAGAAATCCACCAAAAGGCTGAAAACGAATATCGCATATTAGCTATAGGCGATTCATTCACGGAAGGAGAAGGCGTTTCTTATGATTCTACTTGGGTCAAAAAACTCGAAAAAGACTTAAAAATAGAAGGGAAACAAGTAAAAACCATTAATGCTGGAATTGGAGGAAGCGATCCGGTCTATGCGTACAAATTACTTACCGATAAACTACCCGAGTTATCTATTGATTTAGCTATTCTTACTTTAAACACTTCAGATTTGATGGATGTGAATAACCGAGGTGGATTTGAACGTTTTCAAGCAGATGGAACGACCAAAGTCGTTGAGCCCCCTAAAACAGAATGGATTTATGGCATAAGCTACATTTTTAGACATATTTATCATGATTTATTGAAGTTTTCTACCAACAGAATGCAGCCGCTCCAAGAAAATGGCTATACTGAGGCTTTAGCTATTATTGTTGAAACCATCGATAAATTTGTAAGTTTTGCTAAACAAAAGAATTTTTCCTTTCTAGTTGTTATTCATCCTATTATCTATGATTTTACAGCAGAAGGTTATGTCCCTTTTGAACTAGAAAACCTAAAGCAAATTTTGCTTGAGAAACGAATTCCTATTTTAGACATCAAAGAGTATTTGAATAGCAAAGGCTACATTACAAAAGAGAACGCACAACCCATTTACTGGCCCATTGACAGTCACTTCAATCAAAAAGGATACAATTTATTCCTAGAGGCTGTTGTGGAAAAACTTTCGAATGACAAGAATCTCATAAAGCAGAAAAATAATAGCTAATATAAAAAAAACCGCCCCAAAAACATTGGGACGGGAGCTATAAAAGAAAAGGCTAAAAATCAAATTTTACTCAGCAGGAACAGGCTCTTCTGCTAGGTCTACGACTAAGTTCTCATAGTCTGCTTCCTGTGCTTCGTAGAGTCTTCCCTCAAATTTCTCGCCTATGAAGCAAGGAGGAAACGTTTCGTGCTTGTGCCAGATAAGCTCAAAGCTTTGCGCAGCATCAAGAATATCAAACGTCAAACGTCCAATTTTCGTCCATTCATCAAATACTAAAGGATACCCCGGACCGCCTTGTAGCTCAATATTATACGAGATGATGTGAGCAAGAGAGCCGTTCGTCGTGTGAGGACCATAAAAGCTATTTCCTAGAGGCGTTCCCACTAGACCAGAAAGCTTTAATTCTTCGATTCGCACAGACTGTGGATTGATGGCATTGGTATTAGAAATGCTAAACCGGTAGTTTTGCTCCGAAACATAAAACTCATTGCCTTCACAGTCCGCTTTCAATTCAATATCAACAGCCACGGTCATATCCTCAGCATTGATTTCATGCAAAGCGAAGCGTACATCATACCTTCCTGTAGGCTCACTTTTTGCATCTTCGGGGAAATAATCCCCCAAGCAAACACGAAGGTTTTCGTAAGTACCTTCCGTTGCAGCAAAAAGCTGGTTATCACAGATTTCTCCTACGAATGTCGGGGGAAAATCGGCACGCTTATTCCATACAAACTCTGCGGTTTCCGTCGTGTCTTCAATATCAAAAGACAGTCGACCTACAGAAGTCCACTCAGTAGTGCTTAAAAGATACCCCTGACCACCTAATTCTACATTGTAAGAAACCAAAATGTCCTTAGATCCCGTAGTAGAATGAGGCTCGTAAAAACTGTGATAGGTTTGTCCATCAACAGTTTGAGGAACATAGCCATGTAAAGTCAATCCTTGATCGAATTTTACACTATTAGGCTTAATAGCATTTCGATTTGGAACCAAGAATCTCCAATTCATATCCGAGATTCTGAATCTAGTATCCTCATTGTGAGCTTGCACTTCAATATCAATGAAGATCTTTTTTGTCGCTGTATCCACATTGTGCAGATTAAAACGAGCATTAAATTTGCCAATGTTTGTAGGCATAGTATTGCTTTTTTGAAATTAAAAAATAAATTATCCAAGGTTACTAGGGTAAATAGCCTGAATAAATAAAAATGGGGTTTGGGATTTTCGTTCGTACAGTAATATAGAGGCATAAAAAGCTGGAAATTCACATTTTCGAAAAAAAAATGACTTTTCCAACCATCAACAAGTAAATGGTTTTAGCCTAAATGATTCCACTTAAAAGAATGGTTGAATACTTCTAAGGAACTACGACAATAACATAAACTAGGGAAAATTAGAAAGGATAAGACTTAAGCATGTTTTTTAGGGGGTACAGTTTTAAGTAACTATCTATTCTTTATTTTACAAACAAACCGATATAAAGATGGACTTCCGTTTACTTGTGTAAAACTATTTTCATTTCATAACGAATAACGTTATTATTTGATTACACTACAAAGATGCAAGGAAAAAAAATGAGGTGCAAGTTTACTTTTATTAAAAAATATAACTCCTACAAAGCGCTACTGAAGCATCTACTCCATCGTTAAAAACTTCTTTATTAAACTTTTATCTTTATTTTACGCAAAAAAATAACTTTAAATCCTAAGATTTATTAAATCAAAAATTTTAACACCATTTTAAAACTTGTGAAGAGTAATTCATTTTATTATTTACTGTTTTCTAAAAATACTTGCTGTTCATTTATTTCTTTAACAATTGAATTTACCGAGATAGTCGCTCCAGAAATGGCATCAATTTCTTTTCCTACTCTCAACTTTCCTCCTTTTTTGCCAATGAATTGTTTTAACCAGCTTTTTGCTGTAATAGCATAACCATAATCCGAGTCATAGGCCAAAACTCTAACATTTACGATTTCTTTATTTAGATTATAAAGTGTAGAGAAGTAAAACTCTTCGTACACGGCATCCTCATCTTTGTTTGTTAAAGTACAGCCTCCACGCTCACACCCATTCGCCAAAGTCACAATCCCATAGCCCAGCATTTCCCCTTTTTCATCATGGAGAACACGGAAGACATCAAGGTTACCTAGGAAGGTATCCAGTTCTACCAGTTCGGCACGGAAAGCTTCCGTATCAAATGATTTCTCGATTTGCTTATCTATTTTCTTCTGAAAAAAAGAAGGATAGAAGAAACTATCGGGACCAACAAAGCCCGAGAACAAAACAAGCAACAAGGGTGTGAGTATATATGCGTAAATCTTCATGGTGCTTTTGGTACTTGACAACGCAAAGATAAGCAATCTTGCCTAATTTTATTTAGATTAAGTCTAAAAAAAGATTATTGAAAGGATAAAAAACAGGATAATCCTCATTGCTCAACGAAACCAAACGCCAAAACCGATATTCAATTGCTTGTCCCAATCATCAGCCGCTTTTGATTTAAAGAATTGGAAATCAGTTTTCACAGCGACGCCATCCGATAATCTCCAATTCAATCCTGTCGTAATAGCTGTGCGGTTGTAGGCATCATTTTTTGTGACTCCCTCATCTGCGGTAGCCAAATGCGTGTTGTATTTTTCGTACCGAATAAAAGGAATCAACTTAGATGGAATTTCTGTTTTTTGGAATAAGTTATACCCTGCTTCCAAGTAATAGCCTAGCATTTGGCTCCCAACGTCCTGCCCTGTAAAAGCATTATAAGCATCTGAATTTCCAACGGAATTAAAATTTAGTTGTCCTCTCACATGCAAAGCTTTATAATCATACCGTGCGTCCAATCCCACCATTGTCAAGTAAACGGACGAGCTATCGGCTTGTGCCTTAGCGAATTCATCATTTTTATCTAGACCATTATATAAGGTAGATTGCGATTTTCCAGTATATAAAGCTAATCCCACATTCAGTCCACGCACTCCATAGTAGTTTAATTTGGTGGAAAGGTTTGGCGCAGACATAATCGATTCGGCTCCTTTCTGCCGGCCACTGCGAAATCCCTTGGAACCACTAAACTTACCTGCCCCATCATAGCCTAGGAATCCATTGACCAAGTACAACTGATAGCGCAAGGAAGCTTCCTTTATATTCCCTGCTATCCCAAGCCCGATTTCACGCCAAGTCGTAGGAACAATCACATTATCCACAAAAGGCCGTTCTACACCATAGAAAGTCGTTGGTTCATGATATTCATTGATAATCCCCATGGGTACAAGCAACAAACCACCTCGAAATTGCAAGTAATCCTTGTATTTGTAGTTCACAAAAGCTTGTTCTACATACAGTTCCTTCACGTGCTCAAATTCAATCTCTGTAAGAAAAGATAGTTTTTTGGTAAAATTATACCCAAATAACATAACCAGACGATGTACATCTAATTTGGCATTCTTACGAATGTCTTTGTCAAATCCTTGGTTGTAATGTACCTCTCCATAACCACCAATCATCAAATTCTTTTGGCTGTTATCAATCCAGTTTGCAGTAGTATTTCCTTGGCTCCCATTCCCTTGTGCAAATCCATTAAGACTAAGAGCTAACATTAAAATGGCCGTAAACAGTAATCGGATATTCATGTGTTTCATCTTTGTGAATAAATTCTGCCGCAAACTTAATCTTTATTTAGACTTAATACAAATAAAATTCAATTTTTTTTAGTTGTCAATGAAATTCTTGATTCGCGAATCGCGAATTGCAAATCTAGAAAAAAAATACTATCTTTAAAGAAAAAATGAAAGAACACAACGGCATGAGAGCCCATGATATTTTAATATTATTGCAAATAATTTGCTTAGACAAAACATCATGGCACAATAAAGATCTAGCTTATTCGTTGAAGATTAGTGCATCAGAAATTTCTGAATCATTAAATCGGTCATGGATAGCAAAGCTATTAGATTCAAGAAAAAAGCATGTAAACAAAATGGCTTTGATGGATTTTTTAGCCTATGGTCTACCCTATACTTTTCCACAAGTACCAAAAACATTAGCTCGTGGCATAGCTACTTCTCATTCAGCATCACCATTGAATCAATTCTTTAATGCTAAGCTTGACTTTATTTGGCCTTATGCAAAAGGAAATCTACAAGGCTTGACTATTAAGCCATTACATAAAAACGTACCTTTGATTGTTCATACAAATCCGAAGTTGCATGAGATGCTTGCCTTAGTAGATGCGTTACGTGTGGGGCGTGCTCGGGAAAAAAAGATGGCAATAGATTTATTGAGAAAAATAATACTGCAAGATGTTGAAAAATAATACGATCAATTTAAAGGTTGTCCAGAAAGTCGCAAAAAGACTTGGAGAACTTAACAAGGAAGTCGTTTTTGTTGGCGGTGCTGTTGTCAGTCTTTATGCCACCGATAAAGGAGCCGAAGAAGCTCGTCCAACAAAAGATATAGACATCTCAGTACAAGTAAGTACTTATTCTGAGATGAATGATCTAAGGGAGACACTTGCCAATAAAGGTATTTTTCCTGCGATTAATGAATCGGTAATGTATAGGTATAAATATGAAGACATTTTAATAGATTTCATTCCTTTTGACTCTACTCCTTTGGGACCAACAAATTCCTGGTTAAAACCAGGTTTTGATCATCTCATTAATTATGAATTGGAGGATACCATTGTAAGAATATTAACCGTTCCCTATTATTTAGCAACAAAATGGGAAGCTTATGAAAACAGAGGCAGTGACCCAAGATGGAGTCATGATTTAGAAGACATTATTTATGTTATCGATAATAACCTAACAGTTGTCGAGGAAATTCTAAAGGCGAATTCTACGGTAAGAACATATCTTATTAAAGCTCTAAAAAGCCTATCTAAAAACCCTAATTTAAATGAAATTATTGAATGTCATATAAATCCATTTACCGCTAAAGAAAGGAGCTTAATAATACTTGAAAAAGTAAATAAAATAATACAAAATTAACTAAGTTAGCTTAACTTACTATTTTGAATTACATTACTTAGAGAATAAAACTACTTTAAAAAGCTACAAAACATCAAGCTTGCCTCCAATGAAATCACTACAAAGATATATGGCTTAGAGTTCAGGCTAGGATTATCAATTTCTACTTTCAGTCAAACTTAGGAATCCTTTTGTTTCTTAGAGTGAATTCCCCAAGATGAAGAATCTCACCTAAATATACTTTTTCAATAATGCGTTACTAATCCTTTTTCGCGAATAATTAAGTGACGCCATCTAAAAAATGTATTTTTGCACTAAGTGACATTATTTTAAGTAGCAAACCATTAACCATACCATGAAAAAAGCATTCATCCTTACAAGCATTTGCCTTCTAATCTCCGTTTTTTATGCTTGTAGACAAACGGCGACGACTAGCCAAACGCCTAGAACTTTACCTCCAGCGCCTATTGCCGAAGAGCAAGATTCTGTTCTACAAATACATGGCGACACCCGTGTAGATCCTTATTTTTGGATGCGATTGACGGATGAACAAAAAACCGCTGAAACACCAGATAATCAGACGAAAAGAACGCTAGATTACTTGGAAGCAGAAAATGAGTATCAGCAAAAAGTGATGAAACATACGGACAGTTTGCAATCCAAACTGTACCAAGAAATCGTGGGGCGTATCAAGCAGACCGATGAAACCGTGCCTTATTTTCATAATGGATATTGGTACAATACGCGCTATGAAGAGGGAAAAGAATATCAGATTATTTGCAGAAGAAAAGGCAGCTTAGAAGCCAAAGAAGAGGTTCTTCTTAATGTCAATGAACTGGCAGAAGGACATGATTACTATGGACTTGGAGGCTGGTCGATTAGCCCCGATAATAAGATTCTAGCTTATGGAGAAGATGTCGTTAGTCGTAGAATTTATAAAATTCGCTTCTTAAATCTTGAAACGGGTGAATTGCTACCGGATGTCCTTGAAAATACTACGGGAAGCGGCGCTTGGGCTAATGATAATCAAACTTTTTTCTATACAACCAAGAATAAAACCTCGCTGCTTTCTGAAAAAATATGGCGACATAAATTGGGGACGAAAAAAGATGAAATGGTTTATCATGAAAAAGATCCTTCTTATTACATGGGAGTTTATCGCTCTAAATCAAAGAAGTACATCATCATTTGGAGCAGTAGTACGTTGGTAAGTGATTATCAAATCTTAAAAACGGATAATCCTACAGGCCAATTTAAGTCCTTTAGTCCTAGAGGAACGGAACATGAATATAGCATTGATCATTTTAATGATAAATTTTATATCGTAACGAACTGGAATGCTAAAAACTTCCGCTTGATGGAAACCCCAGAGCATGCGACAGATAAGAAGAATTGGAAAGAAGTTATTCCTCATCGAGAAGATGTTATGCTGAGTTATATTAGCTTGTTTAAAGACCACTTAGTCGTAGCAGAACGTAAGAATGCACTCCGCCAATTGCGTATTATCAATCAAAAAACTAAGGAGGAACATTATCTCGATTTTGGTGAGGCTGCTTATACCGCGAATGTTTCTATTAATCCTGAGTTTGACACAAATATTCTTCGCTATTCGTATTCTTCGCTAACGACACCCAACTCGACTTTCGACTATAATATGGATGAAAAAACGAAGGAATTGAAGAAGCAGGAAGAAGTCGTTGGTGGGCATAACCCTAAGGATTACAAGACAGAACGTGTTTTCGCAACAGCTACGGATGGTACTAAAATCCCCATGTCTATCGTCTATAAAAACGGCTATAATAAAGATGGAAACAGCCCGCTACTGCTCTATGCTTATGGTTCTTATGGTGCTACTATCGACCCACGATTTAGCTCTAAGTTGCTTAGTTTGCTGGATAGGGGATTTGTTTATGCGATAGCACATATTCGTGGTGGCCAATCGATGGGAAGACAATGGTATGAGGATGGGAAAATGTTCAAGAAGAAAAACACGTTCACCGACTTCATTGATTGTGGTAAGTACCTCATTGCCAACAAATACACTTCTTCTAAGCATCTTTATGCACAAGGAGGTAGCGCAGGTGGTTTGCTCATGGGCGCTGTAGCGAATATGGCTCCTGAAACCTTCAATGGGATTGTGGCAGGTGTGCCTTTTGTGGATGTGGTTTCTACGATGTTAGACGAAACTATTCCTTTGACAACCAACGAGTTTGATGAATGGGGAAATCCTAAAAACGAAGATTCTTACAAGTACATGCTGTCTTATTCTCCTTATGATCAAGTAGCGGAACAAGACTATCCACATATGCTCGTAACCACAGGACTTTTTGATTCTCAAGTACAATACTGGGAACCTGCGAAGTGGGTAGCGAAGTTAAGAGACAAGAAAACGGATAATAATCTTTTGTTATTACAAACGGATATGGAAGCAGGCCACGGCGGTGCTTCTGGACGTTTTAAACGATACAAACGTACTGCACTAGAATACGCTTTCATGCTTGATTTGGAAGGAATTGTAGAGTAAATTCAATGTTAGCCGAAGGCTCTACGGTTTTCGGCTAACTATAATTTCATTGCCTTAATAATTAAGAATAATGGAATTCTTTTTCTGCGTTCAAATTCTGCTAATGTTTGGAAATGCTCTCCACTCACTCACCCCAAATCCTCCCACCTCTCGCACCTCTCCAGCCTTCAGATCGCCCAACCAAACATCTCCAATACGCACACGAAACAGGCGCAAGGTAGGAAAACCCACCACAGCCGTCATCTTCCGCACTTGCCTAAACTTCCCTTCACACAAAATAACAGAAGCCCAGCAGGTAGGGCCATGCCGATCACTACGTATTCTTCGATCTCGAAGTGGGAAATTGGGGGAGTTTTCTAGGCGGGAAGCCTTGCAAGGTTGGGTGAAATATTTTTTACCTTCAATACTGATTTCTACGCCGGTACGAAGTTTTTCAAGGGCTTCTTCGTCAATGATTCCATCTAACTGGACATAGTATTCCTTCTCTACTTTTTTGCTCCGCACGAATTCACTCATCTTACCATCTGTGGTCAAGAACAGTAGGCCTTCCGAGGTTTTGTCCAAGCGACCAATGGCCATCGTATTCGCTGGAAAGTTATACAATTGCCCTAGTAATCGCTTCTTGCTGTTTCCTCCTAGTATAAATTGACTGAGATAGCCATAAGGTTTGTGTAAAATGAAGTGACGATGCATGTTTTTAGTGAAGAGTTAGCAGTGAGGAGTTAAGAGTTGCTCTCTCGGCGTTTTAGTTGCTATCAAACTCATTATCAAGGCGTTTTTTGTTATTTTACAAATGGTAAAACAAACAACCAAGGAGTAAAAACCTCTTGCTATCGAACCTCGAATGCTACCGCCTTTTCTAGTGTACTATGTTAGTGACTTCGACAGATGAGGGGAGCCAGCGGTATTAAGCACGCTTGTTTTTCTTAGCCTTTTTTTCAGCTCTTTTCTCTTTGGCTGATTTTAATGGTTCTTTTTTGACTGCTTTTCTTGAATCCTTAGACTTTGCCATGATTGATTGTTTAGAATAATGGTGTAAAATGAATACCCCTTATCCTATTCATGGACAAGCGATTATTTTACAAAAGTAATCATAATCAATGAATTCTGCAACTGAAATGCCTTGGAGGGGAGAATAAAACTAAAAATAGCCGGCTGAATTTGAATGATTTTTAAGCGAAAGCGTAGCCGTTTCCTAGCCTCTAAATCAACCATATTACTGATTATTTATCAAGGAGTTGCAGCCCCGATAGTAGTGGTATGTGGTGCTGATGAAGGGGTGTGAAGCAAAGGGTGTGGATGGCTGACGTTTAGGAAGACGGCCACACCCTTATGCTGAACCGCCTGAAGCAGTAGCGCATACAAACGGATAGCGGGATTAGCTGCCCAAATCACTACTAAAATCCTTATTCACCACTAATTCAGGATGCTTTATATTTAATACGTATGGAGCTCGCGCCTCCTCGTTGATCATAGCCTGCCCATGCTTCTCCCCAATCAAAATGTCGTTTGTTGCTTAAGATTTCGTCGAGCCAATTATTGAAATGAATTGCTTGTGCTCGTTCTTCTTTTTCATTCCAAGTATCCCAACTAGCCGTAAGTGGATAGGCTTCGTCTTGGAAAACGAACGTCATTCCTTGTAAAATATCCTGCTTGAATAGGAACGAAATGTTATAAAAATGGACTTCAAGTTTAAGGTTTTTGATATCCAACCACGACCAGCCATTCCCCATATTTCGAAGCTTTTGGGTTTCCCCGAGTTGCATTTGCTGTATAGCTTCAAGGGCCATAAAAGGAACTATGCAATTGTCAGTTCCGAGAACTAAACGTCCTGATTTCGGTTCTATCATTTTTGGTAATTTTAAACAAAGTCTAAGTCGTCGCTTCCTAAAAGGTTAAAACGAAGATAATCAAGCACTTACCCCCCCTTAATCCTGACAGCTATCATAGATTGTCCTATGTCCTATGTCCTATGTCCTATGTCCTATGTCCTATGTCCTTTGTCCTATGTCCTATGTCCTATGTCCTTTGTCCTATGTCCTTTGTCCTATGTCCTATGTCATATGTCCTATGTCCAAAAATATCACCCCCTCTTTTCAAGCAATAGCGTCGAAAACTTTTAGTATCTTCGCGCAGAATCACTTACAAGCACAAATACAGAAGAATTATGCGTATTAAAAGTATTATTTCCTACAATGTAAACGGCATTCGAGCAGCGATGAAAAAGGGGCTTTTAGATTGGATGAAGGAAGGCGACTATGATGTCGTTTGTATTCAAGAAACCAAAGCTCAACCAGGACAAGTGCCTTCTGAATTATTTCATGAGCTAGGGTATAAGGATTATTGGCATTCTGCACAGAAGAAAGGCTATAGTAGCGTAGCCACTTTTTCTAAGGTAGAACCCGACAAAGTCGTTTACGGTTGTGGAATCGAAAAGTATGACTTGGAAGGACGCATTTTGCGTACTGATTTTGGTGAGACAACTTTACTGAATTGCTATTTTCCCTCTGGAACTTCAGGGGATCTTCGTCAAGCTTTCAAGTATGAATTTTTGGATGATTTTTTCGCTTATATCGAGGAGCTAAAAAAAGAACGCTCCAAAATCATTGTCGTTGGTGATTATAATATTGCTCACACAGAAATGGACATTCACAATCCGAAGAGTAATAAAAAAACTTCGGGTTTTCTTCCTGAAGAACGCGCTTGGATGACAAAATGGCTGGAAAGTGGTTTTGTGGATGCTTTTCGCCATCTGAATCCTGAGCAAGTCCAATATAGTTGGTGGTCATATCGGGCGAATGCTCGTAACAACAACAAGGGCTGGAGAATTGATTATCAGTCGTTCACCGAGAATTTAAAAGACGAATTAAAGTCTTGCCAACAATTGACGGATGTTGTTCATTCCGATCACTGTCCTGTTTTGGTGGAGTTGAAGTCATGAATTGCGAGAGAAGGCCTTAATGGATTTTATGTAGGTATTTTAGTTTAGCACACTTGATTTTTCTACTATTCAGTGAATTAAATTATTAGCCAACAATACTTACAACAATCATAAATTCACTATTTTTGACTTTTCTTAATTTATAGTTCTTAAACAACCTACCCCTCCAAATTTTAAATCTCCGATGAAAAAACCTATTACACGACTTATCCTATTTGCTTGTCTTTTCATCTCTTCTTTGGCTATTGGACAAGAACAAACCCGTATCCTTTGCGGCCAAGATCTTTTGATGCAAACGATGGAGCAAAACCATCCTGGCTTCCAAGAAGCTATTGATAACACGCTGCTTCAAGCGAAACAACGCGGAGCAGAGAACCGACTTACTAAAACCCAATCGGTTTATACGATTCCTGTTGTCGTTCATATTGTCTGGAAAGATTCTACAGAAAATCTTGCCGATAGCGTTGTTTTATCTCAAATGGACGTCTTAAATGAAGATTTTCGCCGCCTGAATGCTGATGCGGGGAACCTCCGCCCTATGTTTGACAGCGTAGTAGGCGATCCAATGATTGAATTTACCTTGGATTCTATTATTCGTGTAGAAACTACAGCTGATTTTGCAGTTGGCCTCTTTACAGGGCTGCCTGATAATGTAAAACAAACTAACGGAGGTGGTAGCGATGCTTGGAATACAGAGTCTTACCTCAACATTTGGGTATGCCATATTCAGCCTCTAGCCATCGGGCCTTTTGAACTTGGCCAAGTTCTAGGCTATGCCTATCCTCCAGCAGATCTTCCCAATTGGCCAGCAGATGCTAGCGCTCCTAGCCCTGAATTAGATGGAGTAGTTATTGATTATCGGGTGTTTGGTAAAAATAATCCTAATGACATTGAGGCCGGTGGAGAGGTTTTGGAGATAGCAGGACGTACCCCCATTCACGAAGTTGGCCATTACCTTGGTCTACGTCATGTCTGGGGCGACGGAGGTACACCATTTGACACCGCCCCTGATGCTAGTTGTGGGGATGATGATTTTGTAGATGATACCCCAAATACAGGTTCTCAGGCTGCTTTCAGTTGTGATACAACTCGAAATACTTGTATCGATTCGGCTAATGATCTCCCTGATATGATTGAAAACTACATGGATTATTCTTCTGAAGTCTGTATGAATAGCTTCACTAAGGGGCAAATTGATATTATGCGAGGTGTTATAGAAGGCCCACGTTGTGGCTTAGTGAATAACTGCCCTCCTCCTCCTACATCAATAAACACTTTAGCCATCAAGGCCAATGATTTGAAAATATTCCCTAATCCTACAACTGGAGTTTTTCAAATTAACTTAAAAAATGAGAAGGCCATCCCTTATACCTTAGCCGTCAAAAACATTCTAGGCCAAACTGTTATGCTTCTAGATCAATCTACTGCAACAACGGCCAATTACACTATTGATCTCTCTAGCAAAACAAGCGGCATTTACTTAGTAGAGGTGAGAACAGAAGATGGAACTTTCGCTAAAAAACTAATGAAGTTTTAGTTTTTTGAAGTCTTTGAATCATAAAAGCCCTCAAACCTAGTAAAATTAAGGTTTGAGGGCTTTTCTTTTACTCATCGTTACTTGATAAACAATTCTTTTATTTTATTTCTCCCTTCTCCAATCAAGTAAGTTCCACCGCCTTCCCTTGTTGTCTGATTTCATTTCCCTTGCACACAAGCACCTTCACCTCTTTGACATTTAATCTTTTTCAAGTAATGGTACGATTTTAGAACTTAATACAATCTACTGATAATAAAACCAATACATTGAAACTGCCACTATTCTGAATCATTTGCTCCCCGCCCTACTCATGCCAAATAATTATTGGCAAAACCTTCTATTAAGGAAATATTAACAACTATTTAGAAAAGGATAACACCTAAAACACTGTATCTAGCACCTTTCTGGCATCCTTTTCGCAAAAGGATAGGCATACAACGATAACCACCATAAATTTACGACCTATGAGCACGAATGCAAATGTGAAGGAAAAAAAGAACAAGAAAAGAGGATTGATGATTTCAGGCTTCTTACACTCCGCGGTATTATTGCTTTGTCTTATCCCTTTTATGTCAATGGAAACTTTTGACGCCATGTTGGACAAGCAAGATAAGAAAAAGAAAACGACGATAGCTGTTAATTTTACGCCATCAAAAGCGATTACAGAATCTAAGGCTAAAGCTTCTGAAGCTCCACCGAAAGCAGAAGAAGTAACAAAGCCAGCAGCGGTGACGCCTACGCCAGAACCTGTAAAGCCTGAGCCGAAGCCGGTTCCAACGCCAAGGTCTTTACCGACGCCGAAGCCAGTGGTTACGCCGACACCAAAGCCAAAGCCGAGTCCGCGTCCAGTACCTAGGCCAGTAGTTACAGCACCGAAACCTAATATACCTGCGGTACCGGTGCCTAAAGCACCACCAAAACCTTCAGCAAGTTCCTCTACTTCTTCCAGCAGTGGTTCAGCATCTTCTACACCAAAGGCTTCTCCTAAAGGAGGAGGCGCGGCTACAGCGGCAAATGGTTCAGCGGGAGAAGGTAAAACACCTGGTAGTACAGAAGGGATGGATGATGAAGACGATGGAGGTGATGGCATCTTTGGCCGTAAGGTCATCTATCGACCAAACATTAAGAATTTGACCAAGAAAAACGGAAAAATTCAAGTAGAGCTGTGTGTCAATCGCGACGGTAAAGTCGTCAGTACAAAATACATCGAAGAAGGATCCAACATGGATGACGACGATTTAATCCATGCGACTCAAGTAGCTGCTAAGAAGTATAAATTCGAAAAGGATTATACGGTATCCAAGAAGCAGTGCGGAAAATTGACCTTTATCTTTAATGTTGATTAAGCGTTTTCTTCACTACGCTTGAAAAGACGAATTGACAAAAGATGCAGGACAAAAGACTTTTTCAACTTCGTTGACTTTGCGCATGATGAGATTTACCAGACTATGGTAGGACGTTCTAAAGTAGTTTTAATATATAATTGTTGGAAGCCTTCTCGCATCTTGAATGTGAGAGGGCTTTTTTTGTTTGAAGAATTAGGAATGACGAATTAGGAATCGAGAGTTACTGTTTTGACGAAAATTTAGAGTGAACGGAAGGAAGACAGCTCACTTTCTTTGAGGAGAACTACAAGGAGTGCAGTCTGAACATTATAAAAAGCAAAGTCCCTTTTTCTTAACTTTTTAAGAAAAAGGGACTTTAGAGAAATCCTCAGGTACAAGAATAATAAATACTTTTCGTTAAAATCGTATTTAAGTTTTGCCTTCTAAACTGAACAGCGCTATTGCAGTTTCTAAAAACAATACTTAAATCTTCTCTCAACTTGCAATACAAAGATACGCTGATAGCCCTCGCTGGATAAGCGTAAATTTACGTGATTCTTAATTCAGGTATTTTTACGGGGGAAATTGAGGTGACGGAAACGATAGAAGAGGAAGGAAGTTTTCATACTTTATCTTGGTGTTTCCGTTTTTTTATTAGATTTTACGATTCGTTTTTACATTCATGAAAGCAAAATAAAACATGGCCTCAGCATTTGCACACGCATTTTCCGCCTACGCTATTGGGAAGGTTGGATTTTCTAAAAAACAATCTATTAAATTTTGGTTATTGGGCATGTTTTGTGCCGTTATGCCTGATTTTGATGTACTTAGTTTTAAATTGGGTATTCCCTATGAGCATATGCTTGGCCATCGTGGTCTGAGTCATTCCTTGGCCTTTGCCTTGTTTACGGGGCTTGTTGTCACCTTTATTTTTTATCGAAATTACAAGGCGGGTTCTTGGCCTTGGTTCAAATCAACCCTGTATTTTACGATTTGTACGGCCTCCCACGGCTTACTAGATGCTATGACTACGGGAGGCAAGGGTGTCGCCTTTTTTGCTCCTTTTGAAAATAGTCGTTACTTCCTTCCTTTTCGTCCTATTCGCGTCTCGCCCATTCATATCGAAGACTTTTTTGGTGAATGGGGGCGCCGTGTTTTGCTTAGTGAACTGTATTGGGTGGGAATTCCTTGCTTGGGACTCATTGTAGGCGTCTGGCTATTACGCAAAATATTAAATTGATTTCCAAGCAAATACAAGCAAAAAAGAACATTCAAAAATTAATAAGCAATCTCAGATTTTTAAGCGCTCAAATTTCTTAGCAGCGAAGTCTAAAAAAAATTAGCGGATAACTAAGGAGCTACCCGCTAACTTCAATCGCGCATAAACACACGCTATCCCGCACTCACTCTCACTCTCACACTCTCACTCACTCTCACACCCAACTACGGTTGCGGTGTATAGCGTAAATAAGGTTTTACCTTGCGATGTCCTTTAGGAAAATGAGCTGGAATGTCTTCGTCCGAGACAGAAGGAACGATGATACACTCATCTCCTTGCTCCCAATTTGCTGGAGTAGCGACTTTCTTATAAGCGGTAAGCTGTAAAGAATCTACGACACGTAGAATTTCATTGAAATTTCTTCCTGTTGCTGGTGGATACGTAAGCGTCAGTTTTACGGTTTTGTCGGGAGCGATCACAAAAACAGAACGTACTGTATGCTTGCTATCGGCCTCAGGATGAATCATATCATACAAAACCGCTACCTTACGACCTTCATCAGAAATGATCGGATAATTGACGGTAGTTTGCATGACTTCATTGATGTCTTTTATCCATTTGTTGTGATCCTCAAGCCCATCCACACTGACGGCTAGTACTTTGGTATTGCGCTTCTCGAACTCTCCTTGGAGCTGAGCTACAGTGCCTAATTCTGTGGTGCAAACAGGCGTAAAATCAGCTGGATGTGAAAACAAAATGCCCCAGCTATCTCCTAGCCATTCATGAAAATTAATTTCGCCTTCAGTGGTCATCGCCCTAAAATCGGGAGCCACTTCGCCTAGTCTTATAGCCATAGTTAAAAAGATTTTATCAGTTTAATTATATAATCTTACAAAGATCGTAAACTTTATATTAAGATTTGATAAAAAAGTTAGTGATAACAAATATTAACATTGTTTTCGCCTGTAACGTTGGCTTTAGCCGACATGTTGCGTTTGTACGATCAAGGAATAATATGTGGAAATGTGCTTTTGGCGATTTTTGAACCATATAAGAAAATTTAAGTATGACGTAGTTGACGTAAAAAGACACATAAGTTGGTCTTCGACCTCTTTAAGACACCGAAGTTTAATGATTGTTTTAATTCGCTTTAGCCGACAGGTTGCGTTTGCACATTCAAGGAACAACATGGCTCGGTACTTCAGGCACATTGCTAAATCCTTGGAATGTTGCGTTTGCACATTCAAGGAACAACATGTCGACTGAAGTCAACGTTACGGCATGAAAAAAGCCCCTACCTAGACACAGGGCAGGGGCAAAAAAATTTATGACAAGGGACAGGGCAAGGTTAGCTATTTATAGTAAACCCAAAATAGGTTAACCTCGCTTGAAAATTCGTTAAAAGGGGGAAATCTGCTTAATTCCCCATATCGGAAATAAACTTTATACGCATAAGTTGTATTTCTTCTACATTAATATCTTCTTCTTCTAGTGCATCCACGGCAGTTCTCAAGCAATCCGTTTCCGCTTCCATGAAATAGTCATGAATCTCTTCTTGAGCGTACTCATCGACATAATCATCAATATAATAATTGATATTAATCTTTGTGCCAGAGCCTACAATCATCTCAATTTCATGCAATAAGTCCTCCATTGACATATTCCTTCCTCTAGCGATTTCAGGAAGAGGAATCTTACGGTCAATACTTTGAATGATGTGAACTTTTTGGCTGGATTTATTGACGATGGACTTAATAAGGATATCTGTTGGGCGTTCAATATCATTTTCCTCCATGTAATCCGCGATAAGCCCAATGAATTCCTTCCCATAACGCAACGCTTTTCCTTTACTCACTCCAGTGATTTTGACCATACCTTCCATAGAAGAAGGATATTGAATGGCCATATCCTCTAGAGAAGGATCTTGGAAAATAACGAACGGAGGAACGTTTTTCTCTTTCGAAACCTGCCGACGCAAATCTTTCAGCATTTTCAGCAAAACGGGGTCGAGTACAGCGGTTTTAGCGCTTGCTCCTTCCGAAGCAGAAGCAGCCATTTCGGCATCATAATTATGATTTAAAGCCATTTTGAAGGAATAAGGCTTTCGAATGTAATTGTGCCCTTTCTCCGTCATTTTGAGCAAGCCATAATTTTCAATATCCCGATATATCAGGTTATTCAGCAAGGCATGTCGAAGTATAGAATGCCAGAAGTGGTCATCTTTATGCTGTCCTACACCAAAATCGTCTAGCAAATTCAAGCCAAAATCTACGATTTCCCTTGAAATTCTTCCAATAATGAAATTGACAACAGGCTTGATTCGATTATTTTCTTTTAAGGTAAGAATAGCTTTCAAGCCCTTCACCATTTCGTCTTTGACCTCAATTTGTTCTTTGGGGTGTCGACAGTTATCGCATTTTTTATCACATTTTTGAGCATTAAACTCTTCACCAAAATAATGCAGTAAAAAACGTCTACGACAAGCAGAAGTATCTGCATAGCCCATCATTTCCGTCATCAACTGAGAAGACATTTCTCGTTCTGCAACAGGTTTATCCCTTTGTAGTTTTTCTAACTTTGCAATATCTTTAGGCGAGTAGAAGGTGAGGCAGCTACCTCCTAAGCCATCACGCCCAGCTCTTCCCGTTTCTTGATAATAATTTTCAATACTCTTAGGAATATCATAATGAACGACAAAGCGGATATCCGGTTTGTCAATCCCCATTCCAAAAGCAATCGTAGCCACGATAACGTCAATTTTTTCCATCAAGAAGGCATCTTGCGTAGCACTTCTTGTTTTCGCATCAAGCCCAGCATGATACGGTAAAGCTTTTATGTCATTCACTTTCAATAAGCGAGCAAGTGCTTCCGTGTTTTTGCGGCTTTGAACGTAAACAATGCCTGATTTTCCTTGATTCTCTTTTACAAAACGAATCAAATCAGTATTGACTTTTTCCTTTTTTCCTTTTGGCCGTACTTCGTAGTAAAGATTATCTCTATTGAAGGAAGAAATAAAAACCTTTGGATTCCTTAATTCTAGATTCTTTACGATGTCCGATTGTACCTTAGGCGTAGCGGTAGCTGTAAGTGCGATGAAAGGAATATTGCTCCCAATGCAATCCATCATCTCTCGGATACGTCGGTATTCTGGTCGGAAATCATGCCCCCATTCAGAAATACAGTGGGCTTCGTCAACAGCAACAAAAGAGATGTCAATTTGCTTAAAAAATGCTATATTTTCTTCTTTGGTTAAGGTTTCTGGAGCAACAAAAAGCAATTTTGTTTTTTGTTCCAATAAATCTTTCTTCACCTTTTTCGTTTGCACTTTCGTCAAAGAAGAATTGAGGAAGTGAGCGATCTCATCAGATTGACTATGAGCACGCACCGAATCCACTTGGTTTTTCATCAAAGCAATCAAGGGAGAAATAATTAAGGCCGTTCCGCCAAGCATTAAGGCAGGAAGTTGGTAACAAAGCGATTTTCCACCGCCTGTAGGCATAATCACGAAAGTATCTCGTCCTTCCAAGACATTTTCTATAATGGCTTCTTGGGTTCCTTTAAAGCTATCAAAACCAAAATACCTTTGCAACGCTTCATGTACGTTTACAGTTGTCTCTATCATCTACTTAAAGATTTTCACAGGGATGACAAAGGTGATAGCACGCTAAAGATCAAGGGCAATTACATTGAAACAATTTCTCATTTACCAAAAACATAAGATAGTTTAGGCTTCTACTTATGTTTTTTGTGGATAAAAGAATATAGATTCAACTCTTTGATCCTTCCTTGTACCTTATATAGACCACCTAAATGGGTCTTCTATCACGATGGGGTTGTGTATTTACCTTCCCCTATCATTCCTCTATTCAATACGTTAAAAAATTCAAATCGGAATTGTGTTTACAAAGGAAATGCAAAACGACCTAAAAAATTGGTGAGGCGTTTAATCATTCCTACTTGGGTTCTGTGTTCAGGTTTTTAACTTACAGAGGAAAAAGCAGCCTAAAAGCTATTATACCTCTATTTTCTTAAGCGAGCATGAAAATTAAACAAAGTAAATGCTCTACTTAAAACATAAGACCACTACGAAAAGGCTCCTCTTCAAAATACAATATAAAATTCATGAAGTATGATGTTTATTATTTGCTAACAAATAACAACTTACGCTATAAGGGTTTCACACAGCAAAAATCGTATTTTTTACTTTTCGGAGTAAACTCAAACATAAAAATGGCTTTTCCTTAATTATTCTACAGATTGAACTTGGTAAATTCTTGTTTTGATTTGGATAAAATGAATCCAAAATTTTAGGTGTAAAACAATCAAAAAAGAATAAACCGTTTATTTTAGTCGATTACAAATACATAGGAAACTGCTAAAACTTTATCTGCAAAATGGACAAATCAAGAATAAGCTCTAATTTACTCAACTCAATATACGGAAATAAAAAAAAAGATTCAATTTTTTTAACAGATACTTTGCGGTTAAACGTACAAAGGTCCTATGTGGATGTATATAATAGGAAATATTTTATAATTCTCCATTTTTCAAGAACGCAAATGCTTGTATAAGTAATCTTATTTAAACGTAGATCTTTGGATTTTTCCACTAGATTTCTGTCCTTGTTTTTGCTTTTATTTTTCTGAATCAGAAAATCAGAAACAGGTTCTTTATCAAAATTTGATTTTCAACACTTATTTTCCTTTTGCAGACACCAAGTCGTCATACTTCGCAAATTTTGCACATTGGTGGTTTTTATAAATTCGAAAAGTGTAC
>JAHDHB010000631.1 GCA_020631545.1 Saprospiraceae bacterium
AAAACTTTTAGCGCTATATTCTATAAGCTAAAAGGCACTAGTTGAAGTAATATATATACTTCACCCCTAGACTTATATGGCTATTTCTATCTTCTTTAGCAGGACAAAAGATCATATATTTTTAGGGAAGCTATTCTACTTTTAATCACTTTTAATGTTTAATCAATGAAAAAACAAGATTTTGAACCAAACACCTTTGAAATCAGCCAAAAGCTTGATCTTACAGGTTTGGATGAGGCAGCAGCTCAAAAAATGAGAGAAAAGGTTTTCTCAAAAGAAAATCTAGATCCGATTGTTGCTAACGTATTAGGACGAACAGGCAATAATAGAGTTGACTGGATTCGAGTAATTTGGGCTCAATGGCTACAATGGATGAGAGCTATCTACTTCAAACAAGAAACTGGAGAGCACCAAAATGAAGTAAAAGAAGAGCTAATTACGAAGTACAGTATGGCTCCAAAATAATTTCATTTTTGTTTTACTTTAATACGCTTTATTCAAAAAAAGCATGGTATCCTTGTTCGTCGGTAATAAAGATTATCCTTGAACAAATTAGGTGGGAACTTAGTATTCGTGCTTCACTTTGAATAATAATATTACGGGTAAAGGCGTAAGGGGGATCACATTCAATCTCCCTTGCGTTATATTTAGTAATCAATACATTTTCAATTCGTTGTCCTTACTAAATCCATATATTTCTAAGCGCTCAAGAACGCTGTTGGGAAATAATTAACTTGTTTGTTGAGAAGACAAATTACTCTCATATTATCGCTACAAGAATTCATGGCTATCTAAATAAAGCCCCTATTTTTTGCCTATACTATTTGGTTTTAGTCTAAATAAAAAGTATTTTTAAGGAGTAAAACCTTAAACGGCTATGATGTTTCCCATATTGACGACTATTCCGATTCCTTCTTCAAAAACAAAGGAAACCGCTATCCCATTACCAGTCGTATCTCCTATCAAATACAAGAAAAAATGTTGCAAAAGCTTTAAGAATGGAAAACGTTGTAAGCGATGCCCAGGAAGAGCGAAGATGAAAAATTGAAGCTATTTTGCCTCGCACCAGATGAAAAGGGTGTAAAAAATTACTTATTCTCCATATTTTCCTCCTTTGGTTCGCATGCCTTGAGGGCTTCTTCCACCTCTTTATAAGAAACATATTCTGCATCATTTCCCCAAGAATTACCGATGTAATTCATAATATTAGCGATCTGAGTGGCCGTTAGAACAAAATTAGGCGGCATTTCGTGATTGTACTCGACGCCATTTACCATAATTTTTCCTTTTACCCCATTTCGAATAAAGCAGGCGACGAGGTCGTTTTGACCAATATACTCTGAACCTGCTAGTGGTGGAATGAGGGTAGCCACCGCCTTCCCATCTTCTTGATGACAGTTTTGACAGGTTTTCTCGTAAAGAATTTTGCCTTGCTTGTAAGGATTTGTATCACAACCATATATATAGGCTAGCGTAAAAGAAATAGCTAGGACAAAGGCAAGGTAAAAAAGAGGAGATTTCATTGATCTAAGATTTTCGAAATACGATTTACGATGTAATTAGTTAGGATGCTATAAATTTCATACTCCCAACATCTTATAACAAAAACCTTATTTTTTTAAGAGTTTTTCCAAATCCACTAGCAATTGGTCCACTTGTTCGGGTTCTGTACCGTCATAAACACCGCGTACTTGACGCTTTTTATCTACAAGAACAAGACCTCCGCTATGGGTGTAACCGCCTGGGGCTGTTTCATCTTCTGCTGCTGCAATGAAATACTCTTTTGCCATAGCATAAATGTCTTTTTTCACCCCTGTAACTAAATGCCACTTTTCAGTTTTAATTTGGAGTTTTTCAGCAAATTTCTTCAACACAGGAACAGTATCATACTTAGTATCAATACTGTGTGAAAGCAAAATTAATTCATCATTATCCAAAAACTTATTATAAACACGTAGCATTTGTGCTTTGACTTTCGGGCAAATGGTAGGACAGGAGGTAAAGAAAAAATCAGCGATATAAATTTTGTCCTTAAACGTCTCTTGCGTTATGCTGTTACTGTCTTGATCAATAAAGTGAAAATCGGGCAACATGTGATATACCGTATCAACGACCTTTTCACCATCAACCATCCTTTCCACCGTATCTCTATTTCCGTAGATAGGTAATTCCTTGGATTTTGGTTGCTCACAAGCTAGGAAAATGGTTATACAGCCTAGCACAATAAGTAGTTGAATTGCTTGATTCATAATTCATTCAGTTGTCTTAGCGAATAAATGTTTTCCGCTAATTTTTAAGATCTTCCTTTTACTAAAAGGAAGAATAGTCCATTTAGGGAATAAGATGATTCGTTCTAAATAGAAATAGAAGTTTGAGGAAACCTTGATGATTATCCACTAGCCCTATTCCATTCCTGTTGCCCAGTTTTCTCCATCGGCGATACTACTCAACATCAGGTTTTTCACTTCCGTTATCCTCTTTTTCTCTGACTCTAAGTATTTTATCAACTCTTCTTCACTACGTTCATCATTTTTTGAAGGCATTTTGTAAGCGCGCATCCAAGACATCATAGCGTCATCCGCAGCTTCTAGCTTATTCAAAGATTTGTCGATGGCTTCGAGCATAGCGGTTTTGAGTTTTCCCTCTTTCCGCTTTTCGAGTTTTACGCGTAAATCATTGATCGTTTCCATTTTGGGCATCACTTCATCGTGAATCCCAATAACCTCAGCAGCAAGCAATTCCACTTTAGAAAGTTCGTTTTCACTTTGGGTTGTAGTCGTCGAATTACAGCTAAAAAATACTAGACTGCCTAAAAGAAGTTGGAGATAAAATTTCATAACAAGTTTATTAGCTAATTAATCCTGCAAATGTAGGTCGCATAGTTTAAAATAAACAGTTTTAAGGGATAAAAGTTGAAGAGATTTTTATTTTTAGCAAGAATATTGAAGGGAATTCCGCCTTTTTTGCAAAAATCACAGGCCAGTCACGCTTCATTTGAATAGATATATTGACAAAGGACGAAAGACAAAGGACGAAAGACGAAAGACAAAAGACAAAGGACAAAAGACAAAGGACGAAAGACAAAGGACAAAGGACAAAGGACAAAGGACAAAAGACAAAAGACGAAAGACAAAGGACAAAGGACAAAGGACAAAAGACAAAAGACCATCTTCGATAGCTAACGGGATATATTTTTAAAAAAAAGTAGCAGGCTATAGAATCGCGGTACATGTGTGGCCGTAGCATAGCAGAAGTATTCTCACGCTGAGTTTCCACTTAAGTACAATTGAGGTCACTCTGGAAAGACTCCTCTTCAAAATACGATGTAAGATATAATAATTTATGCCATGAGG
>JAHDHB010000632.1:0-225 GCA_020631545.1 Saprospiraceae bacterium
TTTTTTGCCTAGTTCTTCTCGTTTGCGCCACAGAATGTAATCCAGTTTGTAAGTAGCTAGGGAAGTCCGTGCCCTTGTTTCAAGATGTCCTTTACAAAAGTAGCATCGCCATGGAGGTTGGTTATAGCTCTGTTCATCATGGTATAGCTTCTCGTTTTTAAATCCAATTCTTCCCGATCAGGATGGCAGAACATGGCATTGTCTAAGTTTCGCAAGTAGGCATAT
>JAHDHB010000632.1:235-2073 GCA_020631545.1 Saprospiraceae bacterium
ACGCCTTCTTCCCTCCTCAAGCATTTTATGAAGAAAAGGAGTTAACCAATAATGCGTCGTAATTTGTTGGGAATGATACAACATACTTTGAAGCAAGGCAAAACCTTCGTTTGTTTCTGGTGCCTTGCGATGCATCGATTTTTCACTCTTGTATAAACGTTTAATCAACTGCACTTCCGTATTTACGGCTGCCGTACTTACCCATTTGATGATGAACCAATCAAAACATTCCCTTACCTCCCAGAGTAAAGCGATAAAGCTTTTGACCGCTTCTTCCGTTTGGAAGTAGGCCGCATGTTGCTTGAATATCTTGAGCAGTTCTTTCCCTTTGACTTCTGCACTATCTTTAGGCTCGGTGATTTTTTGGTGCTTAAATTGATAGATTCTCAAGACATGAAGTAACAGCATGGGGAAGTTGATGATGCTTCGTACCTTTTCTGCCTCATATCCTTTTTTTTCAGAAGTGCGCCCGTCTTTAGCCGAGGTGGGGGCTTCGATAATAGACAAGAGATCTTGGGTTTCCTCCTCTTCGATTACTAGTTTTTTGTCGGCTAATTTTTGTAGGATATACGCAAAATTAAGTCGCTGTTTTTCATCTGGCAAAAGTTCATTCCAAGTGAAGCCTGCCACTTCTTTGATATTCTTTTCCAAATAATCATTCATGATGGCACAAGCATTCCACAATAAAGCGTATTTATGTCGCTCTTGGCCATCCTTGATTTTACGAAGTAGAGAAGATTTGAGAATCTGATGCTGTTGCAACTGAACCCCTCGATTATTCATCGAAGTCTTCGGCTTTCTGTTTTTTGGGGTCTTTGAGGTCTTTGAGATAGTTTTTAATAAACTGCTCTGCCTCCCTCATAGGCTGTAATTCCTTTTGTTCCTTTTCCGTCATTTTCTCCACGCTTGCAGCATACCTTAAATACTGGTTAGCGAATTCGCGTACAGCAAAGTTTAACCTAGGCTGAGTCCCCTTATAAAGAAAGGAATTCAATCCCCCTTTTATTACTCGTGCTAAGAGCCACAAGGTCGTAAAGCGCTGTTGACCATCTATTACATCATAAGTACCTTGTTTATTTTTAGACAGCATAATGCCTCCTAGATAATAGCTGTTGTCCTTATCGTATAGATAAGCCGCTACCAAATCATCCAATAAGACACCTATCTGTTCTGCTCCCCAAACGTATAAGCGTTGATAAATGGGGACGCTAAATTGCAGCTCTTCGCTTACAATTTTTGCTAGCCTAAGCTCGTAGGATTGTATGTCTTGGGGAGCTGGTCTAGTTGATGGATTGGTGGAGTCGTTCATGTATCCATTGTTTTTTGATTTTTAGATGGGCTTCTTCTGTTTTCCCGTAGTAGCGAACATTATTCGCTCGATACCTGTTACGAACTCCATTGACACCGCCTAGTTTGTCATTACTTTCATAATGATAGCGCTGCACATGGGGGTGTGCTTGAAGAAAAAGAAAAATCTCCTCAGGACGGTAAGCCATCGAAATCACATCCAGCAAATTCTCTGGTTTCTCTCGCAATATCTTAAGAATGGTTTGGGCAACAATAGACTTTTGTTGGATGCGATAACTTCCTACGAAGTAATCCAGCCACAAGCCAAATTCTACCAGTTTCTCATCTTGAAATTTATCATAGTAAGCCACCACAGCCAATTCGAAAAAGGCGCGTAAATAAACACTAACGCCTTGGTATAAGGAATTGTATAGGATAGAGAAAGCAGCGTACCGTTCTTCTATAAACAATAGTTGATAAATGGCGTTGTATTTCTCCGTATACAGGAAAAACCCAGCGCCTTTCTCCAGCGGTTGTCTAAGAGAAAAGGG
>JAHDHB010000632.1:2083-3353 GCA_020631545.1 Saprospiraceae bacterium
ATATTCCTCCATAGAGAAAGCTAAGGCAATGGGAGAAGGCTGCAAAATACCTCCTTTTTCGACCTCGTAATGCATCTGATTGGCCCTTATATTATGACTAGCAGCGTAAAGGCGTAAAGTATTGTGCTGTGCTGGACGTAGCGTTTGCTTTTGGAACCCATCTAAGATGGCCGCTTTATCTTCAAAAGCAATGGTTTTTCCCCTCCAGTTTCTGCCTCTCCACAGTATTTTTTCAAATAGATGGGCTAAAGAATGGCTCGCATTATTCTGATCCCATTGCCTAGCAAAACGCTCCTGCAAGGTTGTTTCATCTTTTAAAGCCCTCAAATGGTAGGATTTTAAAAAATCCGTAGGACTAAGGCTTACCCCTCGGCTATTTTGGCTATCAAAAAAGGTGAAGGCTTGGTCTTCTGAGGGCGTGATAATGAGGGTAATGGTCAACCGCCTAAATAGCTCGGCTATCTTATCCTTTATGATGCTGACATGAGGTTTCAGGTAAGCAAGGTTGGCCTTTATCTGTTCCTTAGAGCGTTGGGAACTATATTTTAATTGCCAGTTTCTCTGTTTTAAATAGCTATTGCTGCCCCGCCATACATAGTCCATCAATAATAAACTGGTGATACGCTGCTGCCCATCAATAATCTCATAATCGCTTGCTGTGTGCTCATGATGAAGGAGTACCGTGCCTAGATAGTAATTCGGTACCCTAGGCTGTTCTTGTCTATCCGGGTAGAAATGTTCTTCTATATCTTGTATTAATACCCCTAGTTTTTCTTCATCCCATACATAGGCCCGCTGATAGTCGGGGAGTTTTGCTCCATTTCTTGACTCAAAAAAATCGGCAACGGTACAGGTGCTTACGCGGAGGGATGTGTTGGTGTCGTGCATAGCATAGGTTTTGCTTGGGGAAGGACGAAGGACGATTTGGCCATAAATAGCCTCCTAACGGCCACTCCCGATTCCTATCGTGGATAATTCTTCACTCCTAACGCCTAACTCTACACCTCGATGTGGCCTAGCATTAGGCGCGGGAGGAGGAGATCGCGGGCTTCGCGCAGGAGGCGATTTTGGTTAATAAGATTGTACATTGTATG
The DNA here is from genome assembly GCA_020631545.1 of Saprospiraceae bacterium. Lineage (GTDB taxonomy): Bacteria > Bacteroidota > Bacteroidia > Chitinophagales > Saprospiraceae > JAHDHB01. The sequence goes on from JAHDHB010000632.1 coordinate 3,178, forward strand.
GTAATTAGGGAGAGTTAGAATTTCAAATTCTCCCATTACTTCATTAGATGGAAGGACAATTTTAACAAGTCCATTTAAATCTTTTCTTGACAATTCCGTTTGATTAGTTGCACCTTTACCTAAGCTCTCAATATAGGAACTTAGAAATTCAATAGCTCTACCTAGAAAGACTTTTG
>JAHDHB010000633.1 GCA_020631545.1 Saprospiraceae bacterium
ACTAACTCCTAAAACAAACTTCCTTGTTTTCCAAAGGCGAGTGGGTTTTCGAGCATCAATAAATCTCTTTTGTGATCTAATCCTCCAGCGTAGCCGGTCAAATTGCCGTTTAGGCCGATGACGCGATGGCAGGGGGCTATGATGGCAATAGGGTTTTGACCACAGGCTTGCCCGACAGCACGCACGGCTTTTCTATCACCTACTTTTTGTGAGACAGCCAAGTAGCTAGTGGTAAATCCATAGGGGATTTCCAACAACTCTTTCCACACGGCTATTTGAAAATCAGAGCCTTGGAAGTTGAGCTTGATGGTGAATTTTTTTCTTTTCTTCGCAAAATATTCCTCCAATTGCGCTTGGCATTCATCCAAAAAACTAGGGATTTCTCGATCCATCTCATTCGGAGGAATCTGCTCTACAAAACTGATTTCCGAAATACCCGCAGGTGTACCCACTATCTTCACTCCACCTATCGGTGAATCAAAGTATGTGTGTTGTTTCATAGTTTTTGAGTTAGGAATGACGAATTAGGAATTACGAGTTGACCTTTTGAGGAGCGAAAAGGGCATTCAAAATCATCTATCCCACCATTAAAACATACCGGGTAAATTCATGCCGGGAGGAAGAATGCTAGACATTAATTGCTTTGATTCTTCTCCTGCTTTCACTTCTGCCATATCCAATACACGATTGACCGCGACCATCATTAAATCTTCCAATTCTTCAGGATCACCGTCTTTGACTAAGGAAGGATCGATGTGTACATTTAGGATTTTACGGTTTGCATTGGCTTGGATTTTTATCATACCATCACCTGCTTGCGCTTCTACGACAATGGTGTCGAGTTTCGCTTGGAGGTTTTTCTGCATTTCTTCTATCTGTCCGAACATAAGTTGGTTGGTTTTATGGTAATTAATTAGCATTTTTCCATTACAGCGCCGCATTTTTTGCATGTGCGAAGTTCTTCAGAGTTCATGAAATTATTCATGACGACAGGGAGCTGGTTTACGATGTCTTTCATCTCGAAAGTAGCTTCGTGTAGTTTATGGTTGCAGCTTTCGCAGAACCACATCAATTTATCTTGTTCATCACCACGGCGGTAGCGTTCAATGACTAGGCCAATGGTATTGGCAGGTCGTTGGGGAGAGTGGGGGATGCGTGGTGGTAAAAGAAACATTTCACCTTCTTTGATGGAAATATCTTCTGGTGTACCATCTTCATGGATGATTTTCAATGTGATATCGCCTTCTAATTGGTAGAACAATTCTTCGCCATCTTCATAATGATAGTCTTTGCGTCCATTGGGGCCACCGACGACCATCACGATATAATCATCATTTTCAAAATAGACCTGCTTGTTGCCAATAGGCGGTTTGAGCAAATGTCGGTGCTCATCAATCCAGCCTTTTAGGTTAAACGGTTTTGCTATAGCCATGTTTATAGGATTTTATCCATGTTTAAGATTCCCGAAATTAATGATAATTTATGGAGAATAGTGGAAGAGTCGTAGAGAATTTTTTGGGATGGCTTTTTTTTGCCTTGTTCTTTCGCTGTGTCCTGATTGAAATCCGTAGATCTTGCAATAGGTATGGGGTATCTGTTGGATAAATCCGACGGTACGGATTAACTGAGTACTTCTTTTAGGATTTCGTGGGAATGGAGAGGGGGCAATCCTTGAATGTGCAATTGAAAATAGGTGATCAGTTTTTCCGTGAGTAAAAAACGGGTGCTTCGGTGGGCTTTGACCAGGTGAATTTCGGTAGCCTCTAAGGTAAGGAGTATACTAAGTAATTCAGCGGCTTGATCCGTAAGGAAGTGGTAGTGAGTAGGCTTTTGGTTTACAAAGTGCCCTGCTTGCAAATCAAAATAGGGCGTTTGAGCAGTGTATTGACCGCTAGGTAAAAAGCCCAAGAAACCGCAGAGATTGACAGCAAAAAAAAGGTGAAAGTTAGCAATGCCTTCCTCCAAAGCGTCTAGTAAAACGAAGCTATTGAATAAGTAATTGAAAAGTGGTGCGTTGGTTTCTTTTTCATGTATCGTGTTACGAGCGAGTTCTACCATAAATAAGCCTACCGAACTTTTGAGTACTTCAAAGGGAATGGATTGATAGAGTAAGGCGGGTTTTAGTTCTTTGGTTCTGTTTAGGGTCTTGTTTTCTCGATGATAAACGACCATATCTAACAAGGACATGGCTTGTAATAAACTGGCATTGACCTTCGCTTTTTTAGCACGGACACCGGATATAATATAGCTTTGCAAGCCCAATTCTTCGGTATAGATATCACAAATGAGACTTGTTTCTGAGTACTTAATGGATTTAAATACGATACCGCGTGTTTTTACTAGCATTGGGTGCTTTTTTTAGCTACTTCATTTATTGGGTATCAAGATAAGGAATTTTTAGGAGTGGAGAAGAGAAGGGAGCAGAGAGGATTTTAAGTGACTTATCGCAACAACTCAATTTTTGCAAAGAGCCATTTGGATTCAGCAATTAATCCTTTATAGCTGAAAATTAAGTCAATTAGGTCTTGTTTGGTGCTTTTTTCTAAATGAAATTGAACGATTTTGACAAGGACGAAATGAAACCGTTCATAACTTATCTTGTAATCGTCCCCCAACTGTTGAATGCTGTTGTTGTCTCTAAGATAGTCATGAAAGCCTCTGCTTTGGTCAAAAATATAATCCGTTTCGCCGAGCTCAAAATGAGCCTTAAAGCTAAATATGTAACGTTCAATAACGTAAGCACGGCGTCGAAGATTAATGCGTTTTGCATTTTCAATAACACCATGATAATCCCCCTTTGCAAAAGCGATTTGACAAGCAGTTCGTGCATGTATATTTTCAAGTACATTCGGCTCTTCGTGCAAGTACGGTGTATGTGTCCTTATAAATTCTTCAGCTAAGTCGAGCTTTTCCATTTTGCAATACACACGTATGATGTTGTTATAGTCCTCTGAATCAATTGTATCGTATTCTACAAAAAGATTGTTTTTTAAACCGAATTGCTGTAGTTCGTAGAGTTCTTCAAGGCGATTGGGGTGGTTGAGAAGGAGTAATCCGTTAATTAAGAATGTAAAAATTGTACTGTGCTCAGAATCTATGTATGTACAATTATCAAAGAATTGCTTTTTAAAATTTTCATATCGAATTATTGAGGATTGCTGCAAAATTAAAGCAGAAAGCTTAAATAGTTGTATTATTTGAGTGTCTTTTTTAGTGATTTGGTTGATAAGAACATTTAATTCTAAGTGAGTTCTTTCTTCAAGCGGGTTATTTTTGGATTTATAACGCGAAATTTTTTCACAATAGAATTTCAGTGAAGTAATTTTGTGGTAAGATT
>JAHDHB010000047.1:0-3150 GCA_020631545.1 Saprospiraceae bacterium
TTGTCTACTTGTAATTTCGTGCTTTAAAAACAGCAAAATGGAAGCATGTAGTACAGGACGGCAGAGCCGCAGTTAGGAGTTAAGAGTTAGGAGTTGCCGTCAGTACTAAAAAACAGGCGAAGCTCACCACCAAGTAAGCCCCTGCTTATCAATGTATTAACTTTGTATCAAAATAAAAAGTTTGCACAAAAAACAAACTTTCGGCGTTGTGTGTACAGAAGAAGGAGGCCTGCGACCTTTTTAAGACAGATAAGCTAAACGTAATTTCCTTGACGTAAAAAGAAAATTTTACTTGTCCGGGATTAAGCCTTTATCATTTTCGATTTTAGGCGCTTCGGTGCCGAAAATCACCTTTCCTTCCGTTTCCCAGTTTTCTTTTACAGGAGGAAGTTTGTGTAACGTGATGCGTTCCGGTAAGCGTTTTTGGGCATAATCTCCAGCATCCCAGCGCCCATTATTATTCGAGTCTTCAATTACACGTATTCTATAGATGGTGGGGTTCAAATTGAAATAGCTACGCTCGAAGGTTTCTTTTCCAAAGACTCGATCTTCTTCTAGGACAAAATCAAAAGGATCAAGGAGTTGAATCAAGTATGCCGAACTATCGGATAAACCTTCCACCGTACTGACTATGCTACCAAAATCTTCCTTGGTTTTAATCTCAAGAGGGACAAAAATAGAATCGTTATAAGCAGGGAAAATACTACTCAAAACTTTGGGAGGAAAGATAATTTGGTAGCTTTTTCCTTCCTTCCATTGACCACGGATTACTAGTGTTCTAATTGAAGCGCTATCTATCTTTGCATTTACTTTTTGTTCTTTTCCTAAGCTATCGACAAGTACGATTTTTTCAGGAGCAAGTAAGCGCAGCGGGTAGTTGAATTCCAGTTTTACGGGTTTATCAGGATGCAATGCTAATGGCTCTATCGCTACGGTTTTTTCGGAGCCTTGCTGTGGTGAAATGTTGTTACGTCCTTTTTTCCCTACCGTTGCAGGCTTGGCAGCGGACTTGGATTGTGGTTTTATTGTATTCCTTTTTGCGAGAAATCCACTTCGAGAAGGAAGTTTTAGCCCCAGCGTATCCATGATCTCCGTACCATTTTCTAACACAAGACTAAGGCTATCTCCCTTTGGTAAGTCGTACCAAAAGAACAAGGAATCATTGACCACCTCTTGCTGATAGACTAGATCCTTAGCTGCATTTAGTGGCTTTACTTGGACTTTTCGTGGAGGCGCGTTAAAGCCAATCTTTATTTTTCCATAATTTTTTTTATCAACAGCTAATCGGGAGAATTTCCCTACTTCGTCAAAAGCAAAAAGTTTGAGTTTAGTTATCGTTGAATCGGTAATAACCACATCTTCCGATGGATAAGCAATCAACTCATTCTCCAAATCATACAAGTAGTTGAAATTTTCATCTTTTATACCAAAAACTTTGTAGCTATCGCCTCCTATATTCGAAATCTTAAAACTGCCATTTTTCGATGTTTTTGCAAAGTAGATTGGTTTTTCTTTGAAAACCACCGAATCCTCCTTTGACCGATAGAGCATCACTAGGAAATCCTCAAGGGGTTGCCCCGATACTGCATCCAGCACTGTACCACTCATTTCTAAGGAATCAATGTAATCACCAGTTGAAAAAACATACTTTAGATTTCTAGCTGGATTGTTCTCGGTGATATCCTTTACCGCCTCCCCAAAAAAGATAGAGTAAGTGGTATTCGCTATTAGGCTATCATTTAAGGTAAGGATCACCGTTTTTCCTTTAAGTTTTATTTCAGGTTTTTCGTTTTGTGGTGGAGAGATAACGACTTGATTAAAGACGTCATCCAAGCGTATCCACTCATCAAAAGTGATTCTCAACTCTTTTTCCGTAAAATTAGTCGATAAATTGGGCGTCGATTTGAGCGAATCTATTCTTGGTGGTTGAGTATCTTTTGGGCCGCCGGTCAGCGTACCTGGTTGGGCGCAATTAGTGAATAGTGCTGCTAAGAATAAAAAGCAAAGTACATTCAATAGGTCCCGCCCAATTAGTACAAAAGATTTAGGAGAACTCCCCTTGCTCCATTTTCTATATGCTAGAATAGAAGAAAGTTTTGGAATTCGATTAACTACATCTGTTTCCCTTGAATGTTTGTCCATTTGCTGTACTATTTTCGCATTCTTTATCGTGTATAATCGTTATTGCAAGCTAGTGCTTCAAGAACTAAATACCTACTAGCTTAGACTCGTCCTTTTTTGACTGTTCTGCGTTGGTAAAATCCTCATTTAGCTACGGCTAAACTCCGGTTTTACCGCCTTGAACAATCAAAAAATTACTTCGCCTAAACCTAGTATTTATTTAGTTCTTGAAGCACTAGTGTCTTGAATATGCAAAGGTACGACTTCTCTATTAATCCTTTACTACAGTATTCTTATTTATAAACTTAGACCAGAGCACGCAGAAAATCTATAAGGTTCTAAACCTCACTCCTTACTTAGAAGTGAATCAAATCAAAAGCATATTGATTATAATCTATAATGGCAGAATCTTTAACGTTTTCAAGCCAAGCTTTTTCTTCGTGACTCATTTCTGATAATTCAGAGGCCGTTTTGATTTCCTTAAATTTTTCAAGCACATTATTCAACGTTTCCAATTCTTCTATAGAAAAATCAGTCGGTAGCGCTTGCTTCGGCAAAAAAGTTTCTAGGAGGTAGCCGTTCTGGATTTCCTTAGTATTTACAACAACGATACTATCTGTTTGCGCCTTTGTATACAAACTCCCATAGTCGCTAGGTACAGGTCCATATTGAATAGCTCTATACTTCATGCCACTGATAGACTTACCGTTATACTTGTAATGCCCCATATCCGCATAAAACATGAGCTTATTTAAAACCGTTTTAGAAGGCTGCAAATTTTGCGCAAAAAAATGAATCATTGCCTTAGCTTTATTTTCATCAAATTGACGAAATCCATTCTTTTCATTAGGATGCTCCTTTACAGGCTTTCGCTTTTTCTCTTGTAAGACATCTCTATAAAGCAGATCATTTGCAATTTTCAAAAACTTAACCTGTTGTTTTTTAGTGAGTAATGATTCAGGCGCATGTTCTAAGTAAGGAATAAAATTTTCTGGTTTTTCGACTTGCTGTATCAGACGAGCATGGGGA
>JAHDHB010000047.1:3160-17865 GCA_020631545.1 Saprospiraceae bacterium
CACTAGGCACCTCTCCATTCTCATAATTCTTATACATATTCCCCGAAAAACCAAGAATTAGTGAAATTTTATGAGCCGAAAGACCATATTTTTCACGAATAGCCGTGATTTGTTCTGGAAAAGGAATTTTATACTTGGCTCTATATTGATTATAAACTTGAGAAATATTTATACTATCTAGTACGTCATCAGTCATAAGCTGTTGAGAATCTTCACAGATATAGTTATGATAGACAATTTTAAATTTATCTTTCCGATAGTCAATTTCTTTAATTGAACGCACTATCTTCATCTCTTTACCTGTTAATGGGCTTATTCTATTGGTTTTCTTCATGATTTAAATGGATAATTCATGGGATGTTCTGCTACATGAAAAGATATACACGTAGGACATTCATTAAAAATTCCTAAGGTAAGTTTTATATAAATTTCCTTAGATTTCAAATACTTACCAAACACCCACATTTCTGGGCCTTGGATCATTTTATCAGCAATAGGGCCTTCGGAAAAATCTTCAAAACTTAAGCTGTTAATAATACTAAGGCGTAAATTTGGAGCAATGCTTAGTGAAGCTAAGGTTTGAACATTCTTTTGCCTTGAGTCAAAAAAAATTAGATCGGTAAAAAGAAGCTTAGCGTGTAGATCATCTAAAAACCGCTGTACCTCCTCTATAGTGGTATTCATAAATATAATGGATTGAAGTTATTTTGTTCGTCACAAGCAGAAACTGACTACAATCTTAGATAATGCGGTTCTTCACACAAATTTAAAACATTTTTTTCAACAAAGCAATTTAAAAGTGAAATTTACCTAAAAAATGTTTTATTTTTCACTTTCAAAATGAAAAACTTCCAATCGCTTGCTCATTTTACATCATATTTCTCCCACTTCATTCAGCACAAAATATCCCGTATTCAGCTAGAAATATCCCGTATTCAGCATCCATAACTTTCCTTCAAAGCGATTTCCCACTATATTGGAGTTATATCGTTGGAACAAAAAAATCGCGATATTCTAAGTTATAAATCAATACAAAACAGACCTACATGTAGAGAACCTTACCCATTTTTCACTTTGTAAATATCCATCAACATGCTTAATACTTTTGTAAAAATGGGTCTGCTTTGCTTGTTGCTTTTTTCCGTCGTCGCTTGCCAACCCGACGAAGAAGTTGTTGACACACCGCCCCTTCAGAATCCAAATCCACCAGGTAATCCGAATAATCCTTTGGAAACGGGTAACTTAAGTGCCTTGCCGCTAGACATCCCTGCACCAGCTAATAATCCGACAACAACACAAAAAGTAGAGTTGGGAAGACGTTTGTTTTGGGATCCGATTTTGTCGGGGGAGCGAGATGTCGCCTGCGCAACTTGCCACCATCCTTCTAGAGGATATGCGGATGGTATAGACTTGCCAATCGGTGTCGGAGGAGTTGGATTTAGCCAAAATCGACAGGTAGGCCATACGGGATTTGTTCCCCGAAATTCTCCGTCCATTATTAATACAGCATTCAACGGCATTGAAATTGATGGTTTTATCGACCCGACGAGCGCGGAGATGTTTTGGGATAACCGCGCTAATGGCTTGGAAGAGCAGAGTTTAATGCCCTTGCATTCTTTTGTAGAGATGCGTGGAAATGCTTACGAAGAAGATGAAACCTTGGATAATGTCGTCAGTCGCTTGCAAGGGATAGCAGAATACCGCCAACAGTTCCAAGCAGCTTTTGGCTCTACAACCATCACTGCTCAAAACATTGCTAGGGCGATTTCCGCTTTTGAGCGTACCATTGTAGCCAATGACAGTCCTTTTGACCGCTTCATGCGAGGGGATAACACGGCGATGAATCAACAAGAACAGTTAGGCATGAATATATTTGTTCAAGTAGGATGTGCGGACTGCCACAATGGCCCTATGTTCTCTGATTTTGAGCTACATACACTAGGAATGAGGGACAATCCAAAACTTACGGAATCCGATGACGGCGATGGAAATTATGCTTTTCGAACGCCGACCTTGCGCAACCTAGCTTTTACCGCTCCTTACATGCATAATGGCGAGTTTAATAGCCTCAACCAAGTGCTACAATTCTACGATAATGATAATAATGACTCACAAAACCCGAATGTAAACGACAACGAATTAGACCCAGATTTTAGACGATTGAGAAATATAAATGGCAATGAACGCGACGCCATAATTGCCTTTTTAGGCGCTTTGAATGACGACAATTTTGACCGTACCATCCCTGCAAATGTCCCTAGTGGATTGAATCCTGGAGGGGATATTGGAAACCCTTGAATACCATATAGAGGGTAGAGGGTAAAGCGTAGAAAAATCAAGTCGTTATAACGGTAATCCCGATAGCTATCGCGGGTTCTACGCTATACGCTCTACGCTCTACAACATGATAGTGACTCAAGGAGTTAACGGAAAACATGGAAGTTATTCGAGAACGTTCTCCATTTTTTACCTATCTTCATTCCTCAAACTTGCTTGATGAACAGAACCTTTACCTATCTTATTTTTGCTTTTCTAATCACTTTTTTCTTTGCTATAGGAAACATTTTGAATCCTCGGCAAGGCTGGGATACCTTAGGAGAAGAAGCCTTAGGATTCATCCTATTGCTTGTTGGTTCCTTGCTTTTTGGCCAACTTGTCAAGCAGATAATTCATCGAATTCAAGCGAAATATCAATGGAACAATGAGCCGCTAAAGCATATACTCGCCAATTTAGGCGTCATCACAGTCCTTTCGGGTATTACCACGATTTTGGTCGTACTCATCATGACCCTTTGCTTTCAACTAGTGGGTACACCAGATTTTGTAAAAAATACGCAAAAGCCTCCTCCTAGACACGAAAAATTTGCCCCCCCCTTGGGAAAACGCCCACCTCCTCGAAGGCGACCTGAAGGCCATAGACTTCAGCAAGGCCCTCCCCCAATCTTTGGTTTTAAGCCTTTTGATGATGCTTTTCGATTTCATCGAGAACTTTTCTTTGGCGTTTTCGCTTTGTTTTGCTTCTTGTTTGGTTTTGAGGAGTTAAACCAATTTTCTAAGCGAAAAGAAGAAGAAAAAATCAGGAAGGAACAGTTGGAAAATGAACATAACCTTTCCAAATTGAATGCACTTCGCAATCAATTGAACCCTCATTTCATGTTCAACAATCTTAATACACTAGCAGGGCTAATGCATGACGATTTAAAGGTAGCCGATGAGTTTTTGAAAGAACTTTCGAAGACTTTGCGCTATGTTTTGGAGCAGAATGAAGCCATCATTGTCCCCTTAAAAAAAGAATTAGAATTCATTCAATCCTACCTTTACCTACAAGAAGTTCGTTTTGGAGATAAAATCAACGTCAAAACGACCATCCACCCCGAACAAAACGCCTATCTTTTGCCCCCTTTGACCTTGGAGTTACTAGTAGATAATGCTTTAAAACACAATATTGTATCAAAAAAACAGCCCCTATTCGTCGAAATTTTCACAAAAGACAATTACCTCTTCGTAAAAAATAATTTCCAACCTAAAAGCAACGTTCCTCCCTCTACCGGAATTGGATTAAAAAACCTAAAAGAGCGCTTAGAATTACTAGAATTAAAAGGATTTGAACATGGGGTAAAAGAGGAAAAATTTGTCGTAAAAGTCCCCCTGTTAAAACCCGAATAACTGTTCGTCGGCAACTTCAAGTTTCCGACTAACTCCTCTTTGATACTTAAACCTTGAGGCCAATCCGAAAAGATTCTCCTTCAAAGTACGAAGTAAACCTTTGGGCAAAATTTTCTACACATTTTGGATAGAAAATTTGTAGCGTTTGTTTTGGAGGACACGCAGCACGTCCGCTAAACCACGATAGCCTCCCACAGCCGTACCGCGTGGATAGCTCTTAAGATTTTTGTTTACTCTTCTTGGTTCTAGCTGGATTAGTTTAGGATTAAAGAAGTATTATTTGCTAGCAAACAATAATTTATGCAGAGATGTTCTCATAGATCATAAATCGTATTTTGTCATTAATTCCTAAACTGGCAAAGCCAGAACCAAGGAAAAAGTGTTTAGCTTATGCGCCTTAAATATGGTCGCAGACCACCTTATAAGTCTTTTGCCTCTAGTGGTTCTACTTATATCTTCTTATAAGTCTTCTATGGTTAAAAAATCGCCATGACGACAACTCATTCCCCATTCGTAATTCGTAATTCCCCATTCCTCATTCATAATTCTTAACCACTTATCTTATACTAAAGTTAAGAAGGTGTTATATTGCAATACCCCCTATAAATAGGACGTTATACTACAAAACACCACACATGACAAGAGCCATCATCATAGAAGACGAAACCATTGCCGTCAAGCATCTCCAACGTTTGATTTCAACAATTGATAAGAGAATAGAAATCTGTGAAGTATTTGATACCATTCAAGATTCCGTGGCATGGTTGAAGGAAAATGACGTCGACCTTATCTTTCAAGACATCCACCTAGCCGACGGGAATAGTTTTGGGATTTTTGAACAAGTAGAAGTACACGCCCCCATCATTTTTACTACGGCTTATGATGAATTTGCCATCAAAGCTTTCAAGCATAACGGCATTGACTATTTACTAAAACCCATCGATAAAGATGAATTAAACACCGCTATACAAAAGTATAACCATCGGTTTCTTAGCCAGAAAAAAAAGCCCGATTTTGATTATACCCAACTCGCAAAACTATTGCAGCCTCAGCAGCATTACCGTAAGCGATTCCTAGTAAAAATTGGCCCAAAGATAAAAACTATAACTATCGAAGAAGTCGCCTATTTTCATGTCAAAGACAAAATGACACACCTCACCACCAAGGAAAATCGCACCTATCCAATTGATTTTTCGCTTACGCAATTGGCAGACCTACTCGACCCCGATCAGTTTTTTCGAATCAACAGGCAATTCCTTGTCAACCAAAATGCTATCAAGGAAATGGTTTACTTATCTTCTGTGCGATTACGATTGATCTTGATACCTGAATTTAAGCATAAAGTGCTAGTTTCCATAGATAAAATTGGCGAATTCAAACGATGGTTGGATAGATAAGCCTGTATTAAAATTCTGATTTAAAATGGAATTGAATTCCAGGAAAATCCTGCTGCGCCATTTGCAACATCCAAGCAGATTCCGCTAGGAAGACATCGCGTCCGTCCTTGTCTACCGCCATGAAACGCAGCTTTTTACGCTTAAATTCTTCCAGTTTATTCACATCATCACCACTTATCCAACAAGCTTTGTACAAAGCCATCGGTTCATAACGACATTTTGCGCCATACTCATGCTCCAAGCGGTATTGAATCACCTCAAATTGCAGGGCTCCCACCGTACCGATAATCTTACGATTGTTCATAGATTGCTTGAAAAGCTGTGCTACCCCCTCATCCATCAACTGATCCAAACCTTTTGCCAATTGTTTAGCTTTCAAAGGGTTGGCATTCTCAACATAACGAAAAAGTTCGGGAGAAAAACTAGGAATTCCCTTGAAATGCAACTTCTCTCCTTCCGTCAAGGTATCGCCAATCTTAAATTTCCCTGAATCATACAAACCCACAATATCTCCCGGATAAGCCACATCAACTACCGATTTTTTCTCCGCCATAAAAGCCGTAGGATTGGAGAATTTTAATTTTTTCGTAGAACGAACGTGCAAGTAGTTTTTATTCCGCTCAAATTGTCCAGAACAGATGCGCACAAAAGCGATGCGATCACGGTGTTTTGGGTCAATATTAGCATGTATTTTAAAGACAAAACCAGAAAATTTATTTTCCTCAGGTTTTATCAGGCGTTCTTCCGTATGACTAGGCAGTGGAGAGGGAGCCACTTCGATAAAACAATCCAACAACTCCTTGACACCGAAGTTATTAATAGCAGAACCGAAGAAAACTGGTGAAAGCTGTGCATCTAAGTATGCCTGCTTGTCAAACTCTGGATAAACGGCCTGAACCGTCTCCAACTCCTCACGTAATTCATTCGCTAAACGCTTCGAAACGTGTTTGTCCAATTCTTCCCCAAAAACGTCGTTGATTTGTACTGTTTCCTCTTGCGTTTGCTTGCCGTGTGCTTGGAAAAGGTTGAGCTTTTTTTCATAAATATTATAAACACCTTCAAACTCAGGTCCCATGCCTATCGGCCAGCTCAATGGACACACATTTAGCCCCAACTTCGTTTCAATTTCATCCAACAGATCTATACCGTCCTTTCCATCACGATCCAGTTTATTGATAAAAACAATGATCGGTGTATCGCGCATTCGACAAACTTTGACGAGCTTCTCTGTTTGCATCTCCACCCCTTTCGCCACATCAATGACCACAATAACGCTATCCACTGCCGTCAACGTTCGGTAAGTATCTTCTGCAAAATCTTGGTGACCAGGCGTATCTAGGATATTTATCTTTAACCCCTTGTATTCAAATCCCATAACCGAAGTGGCTACAGAGATACCCCTTTGCTTCTCAATTTCCATAAAATCGGAAGTCGCTGTCTTCTTAATTTTATTCGATTTAACAGCCCCTGCTACTTGGATTGCGCCCCCAAAAAGCAGTAATTTTTCCGTCAAAGTCGTTTTCCCCGCATCTGGGTGACTGATAATCGCGAAGGTACGCCGTCTTTTGATTTCTTCTAAAAATCCCATTTGTTATTTATATTAAGCTGCAAAAGTAAGGAAATAGTATGGAGGATGGAGAATTGAGGATGGAGAATGTTTCCAAACTTGTGAATTTTGCAAAAAAGGGGATGAAATAACACCTTGACAAAGGATAATCGGCGATTTTTTAAACATTTAAGACAAATAAGCATTCCGTACCACGTTCTAGTAGTTCTGTTCAGAAGTTCTAGACAATTTAAAGCTTCTCCAACCTCATTTTTCTTAAAAAGCGGCCATACCGTTTCTCCTTACCATAGCCACGGACAAAATCTTCCTGTTCAAAAATAATTTCTCCTCCGACGAGCACTTGTGAAACCACCTTAGCATTGCGGTTTACAAGTCGAATATAGTTATTGAACGCTTCGATTGGTGCTTCTTCTACCTCATTGTCAACGGTATCGAAGTGCTTGGGATCTAAAATCACCATATCAGCTACTTTTCCCTCTTTGATATACCCACAATCAAGATCAAACCAATCCGCTTGCTCCCCAGTCAAACGCCAAATACATTTTTCGAGGCTCATCATCGGCTTGTTTTGGTCGATAGAATCCTTTACATTTTTTATCATTTGCAAAGGAAAATTATAAAAAGCCATGTTCGTCAAATGCGCACCTGCATCAGAAAAGCTGATAAGATTGTAGGGAAAATTATACAAACCTTTATACTTCTCTTTACGATCATTCGCGATAGTTGTCGTCCAGCGAATTTGCTTGTCATATTTTACAATTAGATCCAAGAAAACATCCACAGGATGAAGCCCTTTTTCCTCTGCGATTTCATAGAAATTCTTACCAATTAAGCTTTTATCAGGACAAATTAGGATAACCGCTAAACTCAAATCTCGATGCCATACCTTAGGAGCAAATTTCTTACGGATTTCGGCCTTAAACTCAGTCCTAAATTTAGGATCTTTTATTAATTCATTTCGTTCCTCTAGATTTTTTGCTAAATGGCGCATTGCCTCCCCCGAAGGAAATTCTTCAAACATAACAGAATCCACTCCATCATAGTAAACTTTAAATGGAACGGGGGTAGATTGCATACGAAAATCAGCTCCAAACAAGCGATTAAACACCCTTGAGGCAAAGCCAACTAATGGCGCGATAAAGCGATCTGCCTTTAAATCCATTAGTGCTATCATTGTCGTTTTCAAGCGTTTTCGAAAAATGCCTGTGCTAACTGCCATATATTTTACGGCATTCACTCGTGTCACTAAATTGGGTGCGCCTTGTAAGATAGCATTACGTTTGCGCAATGTTTTTATTAATACTTTTCGTTCCTTCCAAGAAGCATAAAAAGAAGGCGTTTTTTTCGACCAATACTTGTCTCCATCCATTTTATCCCAAGGATTATCCATCGTCGATAAGCCCAAGAAACCTTCGTCTAAAGCCTCATTTAGCAAGGAATTCATTTCCTCTTGTTCTGCTTGGGTAGCCGTTTCCTTTTCAGCCACCGCACGTTCCATTCCCATCACCTTACTACGCAAATCCGAATGGCCGACATAGGAAGCAATATTCACCCCTAACGGCAAGTTTTCGATATAAGTAATCCACTCTTTTGGCGTAGACCAATTTTTTTCTTTTTCCAATAAAGGCAGCATAATCTCCCTAGGAATCGCTTCTACTCTAGTAAAGGAATCCGCCGTATCCTCTGCATCATTATAAATCGCCGAAACCGAACAACTCCCTAGAATAATGGATGTTACGCCATGCCTTGCCGATTCATTCAGCCCAGGCGAAGCAATCAATTCCGCATCGTAATGGGTGTGCGAATCGATAAAGCCCGGCATCACCCATTTCCCCGCTGCATCAATAATTCGTACATCCTCTCCTACCTCAATTGGTTCCGTAGAAATGGTTTTAATACAAGCATTTTCAATTAAAACATGTTGGATGCTCGCCTTTTCCTTAGCATTTCCTGTATATACTAATCCATTTTTTATAAGAATTTTCGGCTTCATAGTGTCGCATTTTTGCTTAGGCCTATGAAGTTAAGCATTCTATTTAGATTTTTTCCTTGCCCCCCATAGAAAATAGGAACATTCTACATCTCACCTCATAAATCCCTCACCCCTTCTGCCCCACGCCTTGCATTCTAAACCAACGTAAAGAAGGATCGAGAAACTTATTCTCCTTCTTCCCCTTCGTTACCGCTTTTACGAACTTAATAAACGCTGTTTCCTTGCGAAATTTATCAAAATCTTCTAGTATTAAAAACTCTTTGTATACTTTCCGATCTGAAAATAAATCTAACTTTTGAGCTTCTTTGAGTTTTGTATACATCGCCTCCCGATTCCCTTGCAGTGCTTCAATAGATGCCACTCTATAACACATTAATCCACGATAAATATCGCCTAAAGTATGCCGAACATTCGCTGCTTTATTATAAAATTCAATCGCCTTATCATATTCCCCTTTTTCCTTGTGGACTTGTGCAATTTCTTCCAAAGCGAAAGGAATATCAGGATTTAATTTCAGCGTTTTGTTAAATTCAGCAACAGCTCGTTTATAATTTCCCATTTTTTTATAAATCACGCCCGTGTAGAAGTAATTCATTGGAAATTCGGGATCTATCAGTAGCGTTCTGTTCATATCCTTGAGACTCGCTTCATAATCTTCAAGGAAAAAATTAACTGCTGCACGATTGTAATACGCTAAATGTAATTCCTTATCCCGTTCAATAGCCTTATCAAACCACCCCTTAGCAATACGCAAATCACGCTTAGAAGGATTCTCCAAATCTTGGTTGAAATAACGCGCTGCACCTGTATTGACATAGACCATCGCAAAATTAGAATCCACTTCCATCGCCTTGTAAAAATCGGCTAAACCTTGATCAAACAAATGCATTCGACAATAGGCCATTCCTCGATCATTAAAGGAAGGCAAATGCGCTCGATTGAGTTGTAATGCTTTTGTATAATATTGTACAGCATTTTCAAATTCCCCCTTTTCATAACTAGCACGTCCAGCTCCATAAGGACCATCCACATCCAGTGGATCGATGACCATTAATCGCTTAAAATCTTCAATAGATTTATCATAATGCCTTAAGTATAAATAACAATAAGCACGAAAATAGGTCGCCATTTTATGCTCTGGATTATCCCTTAGAAAGATGCTAAAATCAAGGGCCGCATTCTTATAATCTTCTTTGCTTTTATACTGCAAAGCAGATTTAAAATAATGATAGTCAACCTTATCTTGTGCAAATAAACTTAAACTACAAAGGATTATAAGAATAAGAGCGACGAAGGAACGAAAGTTTTTCATAGAAAAGGTGCTTTTGAAATCGTTTTCTTTTTTGACGCAAAAGGTACGCCATGTTTGGAGGGGTGTTTTGTTTGGAAAAAATTAAAGTCGTCGTTATAAGGAAATAACGAAAATAAAGGATTTTTCGTGTATGAGATGCTTTTTTATTTCCCCCACAAAAATTCAGAATTCTTCGTGTGTAGGCTTAGGTTTACATGCATATTTTTCCTTATCTTTCGAGTAGAAATCCGATAAAAAAACACCCCATTTTCTCTTCTTTTATAACCTATTGAGAACCATTACAAGAATTAAGTTCTAGGCTTTTTTGTTGGAGTCCTTGACTTATTTTCTTTATAATTAACATTTATAAATACTATTTCATGTACCGATTACTATCTACCTTTGTCTTATTTTTATTGATTTTGCAGACCTCGGCTTCTGCTCAGTTGATCAAAAGTTGGAATTTTAATGACCCCGGAAATCCTTTGATGAGTTGGACGACCGAAAGCCTTTATGATAATGGCGGCAATGCTCCAGGCTTTGCTACTTGGGAATATACTAGTGATGGCACGGCTCCTGGCGCTTATTGGGCGAGTAGGGGACGGATAAATTCAAACTCCAAGGGAGGCGCTATTACGTTCAACTCGGATCGACTTGCCACAGAGACGGATGCTGGTGTCGATCATAGTGGACAAATCACGTCCCCTAGCATCAATTGCCCTTCTTGCTCTGAAATTTACTTGAAATTTTATAATTATTATCGAAATTATGAGTCAGAAACTTATGTCGATATCCTGAGTTTGGATGGCGGAGGAAATGTGGTCAATACGGAAAGTATCCAAGTGAATACCACGATTAACCCGAATGTGGAAACAGGAAAAAGGGACTATACACTCTTGTATATCAATGACTTTACCCAAACCACTGATTTTCAGATCCGATTTCGATTTGCGGGTAGTTATTACTTTTGGATTATTGATGATGTGGAAGTTTGGGAAGGAAAACCTTATGACGAATCTTTCCCTGAATATCTAGGCGATAGCTTGGTAACTTATAACACGACTTATAAGACGGATTCCCTAGGCGGTGCTTATAAGGTAAGGGAATTGGAGGCCAATGGTCGTTATAATTTTTATGAAGAAATGGTCGTAGAGTTTGACCCTAGTGTTCCCCTTGCAACCCGCGAAGCTAAACGAATTGAGTATGGTGCTACGCTCTTGGATTCTTGTGTGTGCAATACTTTAGAATTGTGGGAGTTAAATGATAACATTGTGGTGAGTGATGGCTCGCTTACGGCTGACGGTGGAAGTACTGGGGCAGAAGAACGAGTGGCCAAGGGCAATGCGGATAATGATATTAATGGTGCGGGGCTAAATCATTTTGTCTTTGATGAATTGAGAACGTTAGAAAGCGATACGCTGCCGGCCTTGGTCGATGGATTCCTTGGTGGAGTGACTAATCCTGACTTGAAAATTGCGATTTTAGATACAGGAATGGATTACTATCATCCTAATCTTCAGGATAATGTTTATTATTTTGGTGACGAATGGCCTGCAAATGAAGTGGATATGGACAATAGTTGCTACGCAGATGATCCCTTAGGTTGGAATTTTATTAATGATAATAATAATCCTAGAGACGATCACAGCCACGGTACACACATTGCTGGAATAATCCATCAAAATCTTAGTTCAAGTAGTTGCAACTATGGGCTTCTTTCGGTAAAAACACATAATAACGAAGGAGTTGGAACTATCTATACATCTACTTGTGGCTTGTATTATGCTTTGAAAAAAGATGCTAATCTTATCAATGGTAGTTGGGGCTATTATGGCGAAGCCAATCGGGTGTTATCAAATGCATTGGATACGGCAGGAACGCAGGAAGTTTTGTTTCTTTCTTCTGCGGGAAATGATACGGTCTCACTAGATACTAGAGCGCATTACCCAGGCAGTTTTGGGCTGGATAATGTCATGACTATCGCTGCTTTAGATAGTACTTCCCGACTTTCAGCATATGCCAATTACTCTCCTTCAGTCGTTGATTTAGGGGCTCCTGGCGATAATATCAATAGTTATCTACCCGGTGGAATTTCAGGCACAAAGGATGGTAGTTCTATGGCAGCTCCAGCAGTAGCAGCAGCAGCGGGAACAGCCTATTGCTCAGGTTATCAAACTGTTACTTCAATGAAGAGTCAAATCTTGAATTGTGCTATAAGCGATCAGGCACTCGTTCCGTTTATACAAGGTGGTCTCATTTTGAATCTTAATGGTGCTTGTCTGGTTCCTATCACAGCATTAGTGGACAATCCATCTTTTAAGGTTTTTCCAAACCCTGTGGAGGATCAATTATTTTTACAATTGGACAAACTTGAAGTTACCAATTTAAACCTTCGAATTTATGATGTCCTAGGGAAAATGTATTACGAAGTAGCTTTGCCAAACCTGCAAAATGGTATTTCTAAAAACATCGATGTCAAGCATTTACCAAGTGGCATGTATATCTTACATCTAGAAGGAGAAGAGGTGAATCAATCCATCAAATTGATGATTAAATGATGATTTGAATTTAATTTTCCCTACGGATATACCTGTGGTTGCTTATTCTGTTGGATGGTGATACTGTGGGGCATGATTCCGTAGGGACGTGATGCATTATTGGGGACGTGATGCATCACGTCCCTACGGGATAATGGTCTTAAAAATTTAATCTGTATCTTGTATGGGTAAACTGAATACCTATGCGCTTATATCACTTGTTTTTTATATTGTTCTTTTGGGGGGCTAACCTAGTAGGGCCTCAATCTATCACGCCTCTACTTCATGCTCAATGCCCTCCTCAAGAAAACATGAAGGGTTTTATAGATACCGCTGAGGTCGAAAACATCCTTGTTTTGGCCGAAAAATTGGCGGATTGTCCCTCTTATCAAGACAGCTTGGGGTATTTGTATCATCAAATGGGTATCATTACCTACTTGGAAGGGGATTTATTGGGCGCCATTCGTTACACGGAAAAGGCATCGAATACAAGGCGAAAAGCTGCTAAAGGATACAGTTTAAATAATTTAGGCAATTTTTATTCTAAATTAGAGGATTATGATCGGTCTATTCTCCATTTCAAAAAGGCCATTCAAGTACTTCAAATCCATGCAAAAACTAAAAAAGATAGTATAGAATTGGCAGAAAATTATACGGGTATCAGCAAGGATTTGGATAAAATCGGGGATTATGAAACGGGATTGAATTATGCTAAACTAGCCATTCAAACCGCTCAAAAAACGGGTAATGAGCGAAAAACGATTTTGGCCTACGATGCTTATGGAACTTTGTGTTTATCAACCAAAAAATATAAGGAAGCTGTTGAAAATGCCTTGGCTGCTAAGGAGATTATTAAGAACTTACCGCTAGATGCCATTCGTTCGAAAACGAAATGGGCGATTGATAATACCTTAGGAATCGCGTATTATGAATTGCAAGACTATTCGAATGCCTTGAACTATCATACACAAGCAAGGGAATTTGCCAATAACAATGCTCAGTTAAAGAGTAAAAGTCTTAATAATATGGCTTTAACTCATCTAAAAATGGGCAATGAGCGCCAAGCTGTTCCTCTTTTTCAGCTTATCATTGCAGAAGATTTACCCCATAAGAGCTATGCTTACAACAACTTAGGCGATATTTACTTAAAACGACAACAATATGCGAAAGCAAATTCATTTTATAAAAATGCAGTGCTTGAACTTGTTGGGATGAAGACCCTAAATCCTTCTACCATTATAGATTCTCTAAGTAGGGTTTCGGATAAGGAAGGGCTTTTGATTTATGCCCGTAGCCTAGCAAAAAGCTACACGCAATCTTTTGAAAAGGAGGGTAATAAGAATTATCTCCAACAAGCACAAGCGCTTTATTTCTTACTGGACAACACCACAGATTTCATGCGTACCAAGCAATATAACCGCAATTCGAAATTGTTTTGGAGAGATGAGGTGCATCCTATTTATGAAGAAGCCATTGCCGTTAGTATAGCCCTAAACCAAGTAAAAGATGCTTTTTATTTTTCAGAAAAATCTAAAGCTATTCTCTTGTATGACAGGGTTTCAGAAAATTTATTGCAAGTCCATTTAGCCGATAGTTTACAACAACAGCTTCATGCTATAAATCGAAAAATAGATTACTTAGCTAGTAAGGAACAATTGAATGCTGAGGAGCAAGTTTCCTTATTGAATTTTCAAGATAAAAAAACAAAGTTGCTTAGAAATATAGAACAACACTATCCTGTATATTATGAATTAAAATACCAACCCTTAAACATTGAATTGGATGATGCACTGAGTTTAGTATCTGATAATCAAACACTACTTTTAGAATATTTTTATGGAAAAAATGCCATTTATGCTTTCCAAATGAGCAAGAAACAAGGTATTACAGTTCAAGAAATAGGCTTAACAGATAGTCTAAAAAATAATTTGGAACAATTCACTACTTTTTTCAGAGAAGACAACGGTGCGTCATTATACAAGGAACAAAATTATTTTCAACAAATAGCATACTCAATTTTCAACGCTCTGCTTCCTAAAAACAAGCTCACTTCTTTTACAAAAATCATCCTTATTCCTGATGGCTATTTGAATAATATTCCTTTCGACGCCTTATTAACGGCTCCTACGAAGAATCAAAAATACGATGCTCTTCCTCATAGATAATACTGCCTCCATGACTTAGTATTCTGGATATGCTAGCTTCGAGCTGGGAGACTTTAAATTCTGAAATCCAGTATTCATATTTGCCTTTG
>JAHDHB010000047.1:17875-20566 GCA_020631545.1 Saprospiraceae bacterium
CTTACCTTAGTCGCTCCCATATTCTTTCCTTTGGGTATTCCATTCCTATATTAATGCTTCAAAAAGCATCGAAGCAACGCCCCAAACATTTAAAAACACTGGCCTTTTTCCCAGAATTTTCTAATCGTGAACGAAAATTGCCAATATTGCAACACAGTCTCGAAGAAGCCAATAAAATCAAGGAGCAAGTCAATACCAATATATTGACTAACACCTCCGCCTTAAAGCAAACATTCATCAACTTATCATCTGATTATCAAATCATTCACTTGTCTTCTCATGCCAATGGGGGCACAGCCGAGCGCCAGCCATCCATCGAATTCATCGACAGTACCTTCTGGTTGTCCGATCTATATACGCTTGACTTACACAGTGATTTAGTGGTGCTCAGTTCTTGTGAAACTGGTATGGGGAAATTTGCTGCGGGAGAAGGGGTCATGAGTCTTGCCCGAGGATTTACTTATGCAGGGAGCAACAGTCTTATTTCTACATTATGGCAGGTAAATGATGCTTCGACAGCCAACATCATGGCCAATTTATACAAATATCTTGCAGAGGGAAAACCTAAAGCGGAAGCTTTGCATTTAGCCAAATTGGATTATCTCCAAGATGAACGTGTTGCCTCGCGGTACAAAACACCTTACTTTTGGGCAGGTTTTATTTACGTAGGGAATGATACTCCCGTCGAACTCCAATCGGGTTGGCCTATATATTATAGTGTATTTTTCTTGCTAGCGGCTTTACTCCTCTTTTTTGTCTGGAAAAATTTACACTAGAACCGCTTGGAAAACACGCATCGTCAAAAAAACCAACCTGCACGTACCTTTATATGTATATGCTTTGAGCCAGCCCAAAAGGTTGAAATTTTGAGTGGTGACGCTACAAAACAAGGAAAATATGCCTTAGACCACCTAAAAGTCAAACATTAATGCTCTATTATTACCATCTTCAACGTTCTAAGCACAATCAGGAATCAGACTTTTCCTCTTCGAAAACAGCAATTCTCGGTTTGGCATAAAAAACATGTTTTTAGTAATCAAGGAGTGCTCTCTTGCCTATTTTGGGCAAAACTTGGTGGCTTATTTTACGAACCAAGGGGTTGAAACCCATAGCTATAGAACATCGAAGGCTACCGTCTTCTCTAGCGAACACCCAATAGCTTCCTATTGCTTTTGCAAACCGAGAATTGCTGCTTCGAAAAGACATCAATTGATTAAAAACAAATAAAATTAACATTTCTTTATACCTAGACTTCTTTTATAGCTATTTTTGAAGAAAAAATATCCTCTACTCAAAAAAAGCGAACAAAAAATAAAAACTTCTACAAATATCGTATTTAATTTTGTGACACTTAAAATAAACGACAAAATAGCAACAACACTTACACTTTAACCTTCAAAACTAGCGTCATGGCCAACAAAGACAAACAATTTACACTATATTTAATGCGAATCAAACCAAACCTAACAAGCTTTTATTCAGCAAATTAAACAAGACATATTAAAGGTGATATATTTCCATCGGGCTTTAATCGTCAGCAACAAAACACTAATATCTAATTGCAAGTTTTACAAACTATTGTCCTAGTAGATAGTAAATGAAAAGGGATTTTTATGAATAATAGGATTTTCTCTAAAAAAAGCGCTAAGCTTTACATTTTCTAGCTTTTTCACACGAAATAGTGACAAAATACTGAAACACAATCTGTAATTTGCTCGTATTACTTACTTCCTACCGATAGAAAAACCCCAAATCGAAAATTCAGAAAAAATACATGTCACATTTCTAGCTGTAAGAATAACATGATAAATCCATTGAAGCCATCATGGATTTAAAGGCAAAATCTGTGTCTATTTTTGGGAGAGAAAATCTTAATTTTTTGTTAAATTGGAGTTCATTTTAATTTAATAGGCTCTTTTCTCGCCAAATAGAAGCAAAAAAACACCGACTTTTTCACGACAACTACTGTAGGTACATCTATTAAGACGTCACCTATAAGTAATTAACAATCAGTTGATAAAATTGCAACTAATTTGTCATTTTAAATAAAAAAACGATGTTTTTATCCGATTTTACGCCGTATTTGTAATTTTATTCACTAAAAATATCCCGTATTATTGTGATGTCAACTGCGGGGAACGATTGAGAAGATAGAAAGACCTTACCTCTAGGATAAAAGTTGACAAAAGTAAAAGAGGCACAACATTGACAATCATTTTTTGATTATAAGACATACACTTGGGCAAAGGGTGTATTTAAATTTTGGCGATTGGGTTTTCGTTTGTAAATAGGAAGCCTATTAACATCGGAAACCCACACGCTAGAATTGCTTTTGCTCGCAATAGTTGGAGTCTATGAAATAATTTCAAAACTCTAGCTACATCGCAATTTTAACTAAAGATAATTGCACGATAGCCCGGTTCCGATTAGAACCAATTAAATGAAATTTCGCGATACGTTCAACATGTATATTGTTTCCTCATAGTCAGAACAAGAACGTATTAATTAGAAATTATGATGAATCATTAAAGGTAAACTCCATTTGTTCTTTACAAGAACCCATATTCTTGTTTGAGTTAATCGGGGTCGGGCTTATTTTTCTCTTCACATAGGCAACTAACAAAAGATTTATAAAGACTACCACAGTCCTCCAGCTAGTAGCGTTTATTGGGTACAACGCTGCTTGCTCAC
>JAHDHB010000048.1:0-13095 GCA_020631545.1 Saprospiraceae bacterium
TCGTAAGACCTCCTATTAAACCTAGGTGTTCTTGACATGTTCATGTCGTCAAAAACTATGTGTCTATGTGTCTTTGTGGCAATTTTTTACGCCAAAATCCCGATAGCTATCGTGGATAGCTAATGGCGCAGCCGTCTTAAGCCTTATATGTTTCAAAATCGCCATAACGGCAACTCGTGCCCCTAACTAAACAACATTAACTCGTAATTCGTAAATCCTCATTCGTAATTAGAAAAAACAAAAGAGCAGAAGAAAAAATCTCCTGCTCTGTGGTGTTACTGATATAGCTGTCTACAGATATATTCGTTAGATTACTTCACCATATCCTTTAGCTTGGCAATTTCTTTGCCTTGCTCAATGATGTGTAAAGTCAATTCTTCTACTTTTTCTAGTAAACTCATAGCAAATTGGCTAAGTCCTAACCCTTGTTCTTTCATGGTGTTACCAGAAGGAATGCCCGGAAGGTGCTTGTTCGTTTGGATAAATTGCTCCAGTTGGTTTAATTTCATCAAGTTATAGTCCGCAGCAAAGACATAATCAGCAGGTTGAAGGGTAGAGCCATTCACTTTGATATCTCCGTTGTTTCCTTTCATGGCGATGGTTACGTTACCTTTGGAGTCTTTGATCAAAAGATCGCCATCAGAAGTACCGCCACCTAGTACTAATTCACCCGTTTTACCAGTAGCTTGGATAGTCACCTTACCATTGCCGTTAAAAGCACGGATAGAGCCTTCATGAGCTTCTAATTCTACACGAGTTTTACCATTTCCTTTCTTAAGGATAATGTCGCCATCGTGCATATCACCACCTAGGATAAGGTTTCCTGTACCACCATCCATGTGAGCATTTACCTTTCCGTCTGCATCAAGGCATCTTACATCGCCGTTGCTTCCGTTTCCTCCTAGAGTGATATTTCCATCACCACCATCAATATGTACAGTTTGGTTGCCTTCTTCATTGATTAAAACAGCATCACCACTAGCGGTATTTCCACCAAGAGTAATATTACCATTTCCACCATCAATATGTACAGTTTGCTTGCCTTCTATATTTTGAAGTGCGATATCTCCTTGAGAAGTATTACCCCCAAGGGTAATGTTACCATTTCCACCATCAATATGTACAGTTTGCTTGCCTTCTGCATTTTGAAGTGCGATATCACCTTGAGAAGTATTGCCACCAAGTGTCAAGTTTCCAGCACCACCATCTAAATGAGCGGTTACTTTACCCTCTGCATTGATACAACGAACATCGCCATTGCTACCTTTTCCACCAAGATTAATGTTACCAGAACCACCGTCGATGTGAACGGTCTGTGCATTTTTTGCATTTCTAAGGATAAGGTCACCCTCAGAGCTTCCACCACCCAAGTAGAAATTACCAGAACCACCATCCAAATGAGCGGTTACTTGGCCGTGGATGTTGAGCATACGGATATCACCATTGTTAGCATTGCTACCAATCGTGACGTTTCCACCACCACCGTCGATATGAACCGTTTCTAAGCCTTTAGAATTATTCAGTTTAAGTTCTCCTTTTACATTCTTACCTCCAAGTGTAAGATCGCCACCAGCACCATCAAGATGAGCAGTCAATTCACCCGCTCCATTTAGTAAACGAACATCACCATTACTGCCTTTACCACCAAGAAGAATATTTCCATTTCCACCATCAATATGGACAGTTTGCTCACCATTGGTATTTCTCATCGTAATGTCTCCCTCAGAACCGCCGCCGCCAAGCTCAATATTACCAGTACCACCATCAATATGAGCAGTGACCGTACCCTCTTCATTGATAACGCGAACATCGCCATTGCTTCCATTTCCACCAAGATTGATGTTACCAGAACCACCATCGATGTGTACAGTTTGATTGCCTGTAGCACTTTTAAGAATTACATCACCTTCAGCGCCATTACCACCGAGATTGATGTTTCCTTGTGTACCATCAAGGTGAACGGTTACGCCGTCTTCAAGATTTTTGAGGGCGATATCACCTCCAGTGCCATTGCCTCCTAAGTGAATGTTTCCATTTCCACCATCAAGGTGAATGGTTTGATTACCCTTAGCGTTTAACAAGGCCACATCACCTTCTGCACCTGCTCCACCCATCATAAAATTAGCTGCACCACCATCAAGGTGCGCTGTAACGATACCGTCGGCGTTGATACAACGAACATCACCATTGCTGCCTTTACCACCAAGGTTAATGTTGCCGCTACCACCGTCAATATGCACGGTTTGGCCGCCTTTTGCATTTTTAAGGACTACATCTCCTTCCGAACCATGCCCACCAGCATAAAGATTTCCTGTCATACCATCTAATTCAATGGTAATTCCAGAGTACTGGTTAATAAGTTCGATTTTTCTGAATTTGTCAGACATTGTTTGAGTTT
This sequence comes from Saprospiraceae bacterium, assembly GCA_020631545.1. Classification (GTDB taxonomy): domain Bacteria; phylum Bacteroidota; class Bacteroidia; order Chitinophagales; family Saprospiraceae; genus JAHDHB01. Next base: position 2,399 of record JAHDHB010000048.1, read on the forward strand.
TTTGTTTGAGAATGTTTGGGAAAAAACAAAATAATGGTTTCTGAATTTAAGCAGATGCTAATCGCATTGGTAGAAAGTAGTGGGTAGAGAGTAGAAGTACCTTCACCTTTGCTGGTATTTGCTTAAACTTGAAATGAGGCTAATTTCCCTCAAATAATGCCCGAAGGTAGGGAATAATTGTCACATTAGCGTTATCCTTATTTGTCTTTATTTTTTGATCACATTTATTGCCTTGATTATGTGAAACCAAGAATAATCGATGGTGTAAATAAAAATATTTGCTTTTGTGGAAAATCCTGAAAGTATTGTTAATCCTAGTTTTTTTCTGTTTTTGTCATGAAAAATGGCAAAAAAAAACGCTTTTAGGTAATCCCCAAAAGCGCTTTTTTAAAACTGTATATGTTCCTCTAGCTTAATTCATATCATTGGCACCTTTGAAGATTCGACTCCAATTGACGCCTCCCTCAAATTTGCGTCCATATTGATCTACACCACCATTCATACCGCCATTTTTCAATGCCATCCAGATGAATAATGGTTTTCCAACAACGTGATCATGTGGTACAAAACCCCAAACCCTTGAATCCTCTGAATTATCACGATTGTCTCCCATCATGAAATAGTAATCTTGCTGGAAAGTATAGGAACTAGCAGGTTGTCCATTTATTATGAATTGTCCGCCATTGATTTCTAGATCATTGCCTTCGTAATCCTTGATGATACGCCGGTATAGTGCAATATTGGTAGCCGTTAAGTTTACGCTTTCTCCTGCTTTAGGGATAACGACAGGACCAAATTGATCCATATTCCACTTGTAGTTTATCTTATCATGTGGAAATACATTGGTATCTACACGGCCAGAATCACTTAATTGTAGCTTAATCTTATCTTCTCCAATAAGTTTTTCGAGTGCATCAGCCTGTTTATCTGTCAGATCAACGACATAAACAGTTCCATTCACATCCCGAGTTTGGTTAAAATCGATTTCCTCTAGACCAATTTCGGCTATCACCTTGGCATTGAGGCTTTTGATGTTGGTACTTACAATGTGTCTATGTTGTAAAAACTCTGGTTTTCTGGCTTCTTTGTCATTGATAAAAAGAACTTTATCTTTGATTTCCAGTTTGTCTCCAGGAACAGCTACACAGCGTTTAATGTAATTATCCTTTTTATCGACAGGACGAACGACAATGTCAAAGTTCTTGTCTACAAAATCTTTTCCAAGCATTCTCATGTAGCTGTAGTAGTGGTTCCGTTCTCCAAATTGTGGCTGTCTACTCAATAATTCAGGCTTGGCAAAAGCTACGGTATCCCCTTCAGGGAAATTAAATACCACAGGGTCAAAACGTTGTACCTTTTGAAAGCCCGGAAATCGGAAATAATCCCATTGGATGGCTTTAGAATAGGACTCACTACCTACAAAGGGGAGTGTATTATGGACTAAGGGAAATTGTAGTGGCGAATTTGGCATTCTTGAGCCATAATTGACTTTACTCACGAATAAGAAGTCCCCCACAAGCAATGAACCTTCCATAGAAGGTGTTGGTATGGTATAAGCTTCAATCAGAAACATTCTTATCAGAGTGGCTGCAAAAACAGCAAAAATGATGGCTTCTGTCCACTCGCGTGCTGCGGACTTTTTCGGTGGATTTTCTTTCTCAATCTCTACACTTTTGCCGATATACTTAGCGGAATCGTCCTTAAATGCTAAGTAAGGAAGGTAGGCTGATGGCACTACTACCGCGAGTACATGCTCAAAAAAGCCCCATTTATCAAAGGAGTTAACCAACTCGATCAACATATAGGCTAAGATGAAAAAATTAACCATTGGAAATAGCAGCAAAGCCAACCACCAATTTGGACGTCCAATTAGACCTAACCAAACGTAAAAATTGTAGCCCGGAACAAGTGCTTTCCACCCGTCTTCTCCTGCTTTCTCAAATAATCCATATAAACCAGCAGCAAAACCAGCTAGTAGGAGGAATAGTATAAGATATGACATTTAAATTACCTTTTTTAATTTAGTTGCAAAGATAAATTATTCCTTGGTTTTTAGTCATTATAGACTTGTTAATTTATGTTAGAAAGAAATTAAGATGCAATTTAGACTAAAATAGTCGATAGCTGTACTATCGACTATTTGTATAACGGAGAAATTCAGAAATAGTTATCACTGAATTAAAAAGTTATGAACGAGCAGTACCTAACCTTCTGCGGTTTCTGTATTGTTCGCAATGTAAGCATCAATTAATTCCTCTAAAACATCTAGTGGAATAGCACCATTGGATAAGACTACTTCGTGGAAAGCTCGGATGTCAAATTTATCTTGAAGAGCTGTTTTTGCCTTTTCACGCAATTCAATGATTTTCAACATTCCAATTTTGTAGGCAGTAGCTTGCCCCGGCATTACGATATGTCGATCCACCATTTTAATGCAATCATCTTCTGGATTTGGCGTATGGTCTTTGTAGTATTGAATGCCCTTTTCTCTTGTCCATTTTTTGGAATGAATACCAGTATCCACGACTAAGCGACAAGCACGCCAAAGTTCCATTGCCAAGCGGCCAAAATCGGAATAGGGATCTTTATAATAACCAATTTCCTTAGGTACGTACTCAGAATAAAGTCCCCAACCTTCAACATATGCGGTATAATGCGAATCAAATCGTCGGAATTTTGGCAATCCTTCCATTTCTTGTGCAATAGATAATTGCATATGATGCCCTGGTATCCCCTCATGGTAAGCAAGTGCTTCCATTTGATATTTAGGCATTTGTGTCATGTCGTAAGTATTGGCATAATATATCCCTGGACGAGAGCCGTCAGGCGCAGGCGAGTTATAGAAGGCTTTTCCAGCAGATTTTTCACGATAAGCCTCTACCGCACGAACGATCATCTCTGCTTTGGGTTTAGTCATGAATAATTTATCCAATTCACCGCGCATATCATCAATGATTTCGGTTGCTTTGGTCATGTAAGCTTGCTTGCCCTTCCCATCATTAGGATAGTAGAATTGATTATCCTTTTCCATAAATTGGAAAAAATCCTTTAGAGTTCCCTTGAAATCTACTTGTTTCATAATGGCTTCCATCTCCCCATGAATTCGCTTAACTTCATCTAAACCAATTTGATGGATCTCGTCTGCGGTCAAATCTGTTGTTGTAATTTTACGTAGTCGATAATCAAAGTACTCTTTTCCTTTTGGGAATTTCCAAGCACCATCATCTTCTGTTGCACGTCCTTCTTGTTCTTCTAAGAAGGATATTAAGGCATCATAAGCAGGTTTGACATTAGACATCAACCGCTTTTCACATCCCAATAATAACGTTTTCTTCTTTTCTGCATCAAGGCTATCTAGATTGTTTACCTTCTTTTCAAAGTCCGCATAAATTGTATTTTTTGTGGTCGGTCTAGTGAAGGGAAATCCAGTCAGGAGGTTTTTACAATCCCGAATGACCATTGGGAAAACAAATTTAGGAGGCAAAATCCCTTGTTTCTCATTGGCTTTTAATTGTTCAGTTAGTTGAGCAAATAGCGTAGGAACGGCCTCTAAACGATCTAGGTAGGCCATCGCATCTTCATAATTATCAATTCGATGCATATTGATAAGGAAGGAAGGAACATCAGCATGTTTGCCAAACATTTGATTGACAGGATAATTATAATTTCGATACTCGTAATCTTCTAACTTGCCCTCCAATCCTTTTTTGAAAAGGAGAAAGCTCAGTTTTGTTGACTCATCTAAGGCTTCAAAATTTATCTCCTTTTCTAAGGCAACTAGTTTTTTAGCATGGAAATCTTTTACTTTTAAAGCATGTTCTTCAGACAAATCATTCCATTGGTTATACTTTTCTTTCCGCCCAAGGAAAGTTAGTTCTTCTGGGAATAGAGCCAATTTTTCCTCATAAGCTTCATCAAAGAACTTTAAGGCTTGTGAGGAGGCAGCTTTAATTTCTTCAGGTGTAAAGGCTTTGGGCTGCTGTGATTCAAGGGAACCACGTTCTCCACAAGCCGATAAAAACACTAGATATAAGCTAAGACAAATGATTTTTTTCATAGTACTTGGTTTTCCTTGCAAAAATACTAAAATTGCAATGGAGTATGGAGGATTGATAAAGGAGAATTTTTCTTTTACGTTTGGTAAATTTAAAAACTAGGTTCTCTAACAAGCAGATTTTTTAGTAATAACCATTTGAAAACCAGGGAAACTAATTTGTTCCTTTCCTTCTATTTTCAGATTCGTAGCTAATTCTGCTGTTGAAGAATGCAATATTTCGTAGCCCGCTTGCTCAAAATAAGCTTGAATTTCCCTTGGAGTTACCCCAAGTGGAGGTAAGTTGCTTTTCAACGCTAGTTTGATACGCATCGGTAATTTAGAAAAAGAACTGGCTAAACTAAGTATGTAATCTCGCATCTCAGGGATGGTTTCAATGATGTATAATCTTCCCGTTTCCCCTAGGAGTATCTTTATAGATTCAAGAAAGTCAGGACGATGCTCATGAGGTATAAAATGAAGAACACCCCTTAAGTAAACATTCATATCACCATGTTTTTCACTATAAGATTTCGATTGCTTATGTTCTAAAGCATTGAAGGTATGGAAAGAAACATTAGGAGAGACGTTATTTTTTTGAGCAATTTGGATCGCCGTAGTAGAAACATCCAAGCCCAAAACAGTTGGATAATGTTGTCCCAAAAACTGAGTTTGTATCCCTGTCCCACAACCAATATCGAGAAGCGGTAGAGTAGGAGACAAGTAATCTTTAAAAATGGGAAAATCAATACCTACACCCTCCTCCGCGCTAATATCCCATAATGCTTCCCAACCTTTGCCATTCAAAGAATACCAAAATTGCTCCCATAGCTGATCAATCGGTTTCATAGAGGTCGAATTAGTTAAGAGTTAAGAGTTAGGAGTTTAAAGTTGCATCGTAAATAACTACCAACTCTTAACTCCTAACTCTTAACTAATTAATTGCATGTTCTTCGGGTGAAGACGGATTCATGGTGATCTTTAAAGGCCATTTTTTGATAGCGTTTGAAGAAGACGGGATTTTTTAGCTTTTCGAAAAATTCATTGTATGTAGCTTGTTTTTCGAAAAAATCACCAGACAACATGAAGTGTAATAAGCGTATAGCTGAATCATTGTTCTGAAATTCTCCATCAGAACCGTAAAAATTGAAGGACTTGGAATAAAAATTATCAATCAGTTTCTTGATAAGAACATAAGCACCATTAATATCTTCGTAAACGGTTGCTAAAGCTTGATTATCAAACTTATTTAATTGCTTTTCTAAAGCATCTGCTACAATAAAAGCACTTTTCATACCTAAGAATACGCCAGTAGAAAATATAGGATCAATAAAAGTACCCGCATCTCCAATCATACAAAAACGTTCCCCATATTTTACCTCACTATAATAAGAATAATTTCCCGTAGTGGCTAATTTATGTTCAATGCTCGCGTGCTCAAGAATTTCCATGCATTGCTTGCTTTTATGCAGGGTATCTAGGTAGACACCTTGCATCCAATCTTCTGTAGTTGGATTTTCCTTTTTCCACGCACGAATAGAGGCATTATTCAGCACAACACCTACACTAAGTCGTTGTTTTTTGATAGGTACAACCCAAATCCAACCCTTATCTTTATTTTCGAAGGAAATAAGCTGCTGAATGCCTTCTTTCAACTCTTCCATCGGATCTTCGATATGCCAGTGAGTATAAAAGGCTGTACGATCCATGTGCTCATATTTCTTCCTTGTCCTCATCTTTTTTGCAAGGAAAGTGTTTTGACCACTAGCATCAATAATAAATTGGGCATTAAAGGTTTGTAGGTCTTTATTGCTTAGTTCTACATCTAAGGATACCCTATTTTTTTCAAAACGAATATCTTTTGCCATGGCCTCTTCTAGTACTTGTGCCCCTTTTTCTTTAGCATTATCTAGTAAGATTTTATCAAAATTAGCTCGATCTACATGAAAAGAAATTTTCTCAGGGCCTTCGATGACATTGGCAAAGCAATAAGTAGAATAGCGCTCTCCTGATTCATTAGTAAACCGAACACCCGGCTTCGGAAAAGCCATCGCTTGTACTTGTTCTAGAACGCCCAATTCGTTTAGCAATCCATAGCAGAAAGGGATCAAGGATTCGCCGACATGTGCCCTAGGAAATTTGGCTTTTTCTACGACTTGTACCTGAAAGCCTTTTTGGGCTAAAAGTGTAGCTGCTGTGGCTCCTGCTGGGCCGCCACCTATAATGAGTATGTCGGTTTTTGTCGCTTTCTTCATGAGCATAGGGTGTTTAGAGAGAACCAAGGATGAGCCTACTTATAATCCTTTCCATTTAGCAATGATGTTCTTTTGAATTTCGGAGGTTCCTGAATATAGAGTACTAGCCGCAGCATCTCGCGCCATGCGTTCTATCTCATGATTGTCCACATATCCTTGAGCACCATAGAGATGCAACAAGTCCATTGTGCCATTTTTATACAATTCTGATACGGCTAGCTTTGCCATAGCAGCGTATTGATGAACTCTATTAGGCTTATTTAGAAGAGCTGCTGCCTTGTAAACCAATAAGCGGGTAGCTTCTAATTCCGTGCTTAGTTGAGCAATTTTATGCTGAACGGCTTGAAAATCTTTCATCGCCTTTCGGCCTACCTTTCGATGCTTTACAAATGTGATGAATTCTTCTAGTAAGCGCGTCATTGTTCCTAGATGTAAAGCCGCCATTCCTATACGTTCCCAATTCATAGAATAATTAAAAATCACACCACCATTTCCTTCTCTTCCTAGGATATTATTTTCATTAACAACTGTATTATCCATGCTCAATTTTCCCATTAAACACGTTCTCAAACCCATTTTAGTATAAATGTGTGGACACGAAAAATCATGGATTCCTTTTTCAAGAATAAAGGCGGTAAGGCCATTCATAAGGCCATGATTTTCGTTAGATTTGGCATATACCAATACCCAATCGGCTTCTGGTAGGCTGGTGCAAAATACTTTTTCTCCTGAGAGGCTGTACGTATTTTCCTTGTTCTCAACCTTCGTGCTTAAATGCAAAGCATCGGAGCCACTTTGTGCTTCGGTTATGGCATTAGCCGCTATGAATTTTCCATTACAAGAAGAAGGTAAAAACTTGATTTTCTGACTTTCTGTACCAAAAATTTGAAGGGGGATGGCACATGAAAAAAGATGTGCAGCAATAGCAAAGGATAAGCCATTATCTCGGCAAGCAAACCCCAAAGCTTCGATGCCAAGCATCGTTGAAAGTGGCTCCAACCCAGTGCCGCCAAAGGTTTTATCAATGGCGAGTCCTTGTAAACCTTCGCGACCACACAATTCCCATAGCGTTCTAGAAAATTGTTGCTTGTGATCTCTTTCTACGATCCCTGTATTAAGATGCTCCTTGCAAAACACATGGATCCTTGCTTGTAATTCAACTTGCTCTGGTGTCAGGGAAAATTCCATTGTAAATTATAACGTTTTTAGAGCCTGATAGTTCACTTTGTGAGTACTCGTTTTGGGTATAGCTTTGATCGGAATGAATGCATCAGGCATCATATACATAGGTAAAGATTCGTTAGCATACAACCTCAAATCCATTTCAGATGGTGCCGTTTCTTCATTTATTGGGAGAAAAAATAACTTGATAGAAAGTTGATCCTCCTTTTTCGCTGAAATGACAGCCGCTTGTTCTAGTAAAGGATGATTTTTGAAGGCATTTTCTATCTCATCTAATTCTATTCGATAGCCTCTTCGCTTGATCATGCGGTCTTTTCGTCCTTCAAATACATAATTCCCGTCCTTGTCTACGTTCACTACATCGCCCGTTTTAAACCACAGAACGCCTTTTTCGTCAAGTACAAAGCGTTGTTGTGTCAAGGTATCTTGATTCCAATAACCTAGCGCGACACTCTTGCCCGAAACCCATAATTCACCTTTTTCATCCACTTTTGATTTTGCATATGGACAATTCTTTCCAATAGGAAATGCTGCTATGGATTCATCAATGCTTGTAGGTACTTCATAGTAGGTACAAACATTCGTTTCGGTAGGGCCATATAGATTATAGTAGGTTGGATGTTGCCAATAGGATTTTAATAATTGAAATTGCTTTAAAGGGAAGATTTCTCCTGCAAAAAGTATTTGACTAAGCGAGCTAAAATCAAATTTGGATAAGCGACCATGTACCGCTAGCAGGTTATAAAAAGTTGGTGTTGCATAAATACAGGTGACTTTATATCTAGCGATAAAATCAACGATTAGACGAGGATTCTTGGCTTGATTATGATCGGCTAGAATGATGGTACAGCCATTCATTAAACCTGCGTATAAATCGAACGTAGAAAGGTCGAAATGAAAAGGTGCAATAGATAAAATTACTTGCTCCTGCAAGTCAAAAATGCTGCTTGCCCATTCCACAAAGCATAAGATATTTTCGTGGCTAAGGAGAACTCCTTTGGGCGTTCCTGTAGACCCCGAAGTATAGAAAATTGTGGCCAATTTGGGAGAGATTTCAGGCAAATTTTCTCTATGAAATTGAATAAAAACTAAGGCAGGGAATGATTCGATTTCATATACCTTTGTATTTTCAAATCCTTTGACCTTATCCATCTGCTTCTTTTCAAGGATCAGCCCTTCGAGTTTACAATCTTCGATGATGAATAAATTTCGCTTCGCTGGCGAGGTATAATCAAGTGGAACATAGACACTGTTTGTTGTTAAAACACCAAGAATTGCAGCCACTTTTTCCGGTACTTTAGGGAGCCAAATACCAATCTTACATCGCTTATTATTTTGTTTTTGAGCAAGGAGTTGGGAAAACTCGTCTGCCATTGCGCTAAGCTCAAGGTAGTTGAGTATTTCACCATCCGGATGTAGTAGCGCAGGGCGTTCTCCAAATTGCTCCAAATTAGCCAAGAAAGATTGTAATCCATTCATGCCTTTAGTCTATACCTTCCTTCTTTGAATCGATAAAAGAATTTATAAGTCTAAGTGTATTAAGATTTTCTGGTCTTACTTCATTCGGCAAAAATTCGATATCAAACTCTGCCTCAATGAAATCCACTAAAAGCAAGGCTATAATGGAATCTACAAGACCGACATCAAGTAGAGGGGTATCTAGTGTAATCGTACCATCATTCTCTTTGCCAAGTTTTTGGTAGATAAATGCTTCAATTTTTGATATTGTAGACATAATGTTTAGCCTTTTAGTTAAAAATTAATAGAATTTAAAGAGTTGGTTCATCTATTTTGAATAGATTCGCTCCCCTTTGCTGTTGTATCTTATCACAGGTCGTTTTTTGGGTTTCTTGCAATTGAGTTGAAGCTCACTGACTAACTCATTGTATAATAGATTGCCAATCAATTGATGTGCTTGTTGATTCGGGTGATCATCCCAAGCATTTAGCATCAAGGAGCTTTTGTCTTCAATCAATTTAAAGCAATTTGCTAAGTCAATACATCGGAAAGACGTTCCACTTGTCATTGAACAATAAGGATAAAAATCCGAATCAAGTGCGCTGACAGAAGGTACGTAAACCATAAAATTCTGTGTATTAGCTTTTTTAGTTAACTGCTCTAAATTAGCAAAACTCCAGCGAAGTATCTCTTCTCCATACTTTTTTTGATCCCTTTCAGATACATAATGCAAGTTTTTGATGTTTTTACTCGCTAAAAACTGTTCAAATTGAGAAAACCATGGAATGCTATCTCTAAATATTTCAGGATTTAGCTTGTATCTTGGTGAATCTAACAGATCCTTTTTAAGATTTTGGTAAATTCTCTTCTTGTCGGGTTTATGAATGCAAAATAGCAATATAGATGGCTGAAAATCAAGAACTTTTTTGCGGATGGTTTCTTGGTGTAAAATAAAGGAGGCATTAGGATAAGCAAAGTTTAGAACCTCAAATTTCAAGGTGCCTTTCCCATGATGTTTATTTAGCTTTTGCTCAACTATTTGTTCAAAAACTTTATCATCCAATACCCCACCTCCTAGCTCATTGGAAGAACCTATCACCGCTATCCGAACCGTATTTTTAGGCGGTATTTTCGAATATTCTAAATCTCTCATTCCCCATTTGTTCGTCGTGAATGAAGTATACTTGTAAAGTGTGTCTAAATTGGGGTAAAGCTCAAAAAATAAAGGGCTTTTTTGGTAGAAAACGTCAATTTTATAGGGAACCCCTCCTGTGTTTTTCTGTTTTTCCAACTGCCATAAGACAGAAAAGAAGTTGTTATGATATTGCAAATCTTCATAATAGCCTTTAAACTGACGGTTCATATCCGTCTGATTTAGATGATGATGGATGAATTCTGGATACTTCGTGTTTCCTATCCTTGGGATCGTACTCGATATTTGAGGAATAGTCGAAATTGTTAGGAGAAAAAGTACGATGATGTTTATTGGGATAATGAATCTTGATAAAAGCGCTTCACCCCGATCAAATTGTGGTTTAAATCTAAAATAAAGATAGCCTCCAAGTACAGCGAAGCCAATGATTTTGAATATGCTAAACCAATGATTTACTGTACCTCCTTGTTGTAACATTCCCCACCAGTAAGGAAATGAGGTTGTTATAAATAGTGAGTATATAAATGCCATTCCTAGGAAGGTAGCTACTATTTTCAAGGAAAGTAATAGCGGCGTTTCATTTTTCTTTTTTTGATTGTACAATTGATAAGCAACT
>JAHDHB010000048.1:13105-20540 GCA_020631545.1 Saprospiraceae bacterium
TTCGGTAAGCTTTACAGGAAAGCCACCTAATGCCCAAAACCACTGATAAGAATGAAAAAACCAGTTTGGAATGATCAGGAGTAAGGTCGCAGTGATAATGGCAAACTTAACGCCTCTTTTTTTCAAATGAAAAAAGATAGGGTTGAAGACTATTTTGACTAAAAAATCACGCCAATAGATGTTGACTCTTCGCCACAGATCTCCAAAATCTTTGGCGAAAAACATGTGGTTAAAAATATCGGGTAAATTAAACCCGAAAAGACAAAGAGAACCAACAGCAAAGGTTAAGATTCCTACCAAACGCACAAGCATCAAATACGCTAGAACGATGTAGTAGAATAGGTCGAGAATATGGTTGATTTCCTCCGCAGGAGGCGTTATGTAGTATAAAACCCTATATAGCAAGAGCAAAAAAACGCCTTTGGCCATTAAATGAACACCGCGCTGGTAGATCGCCATTTCTTCACCATCATAATACTTGCGCTTAAACGTATTGTAATCGACTATAGGGAAGATCGGAAATACGAGATTTGGAAGCATAAAGAAATAGGCTAGTCGTTGCCATATTGTTACTTTTCCCTTTTCATATTTCAATTCATGAAGGTATAAGATCAGTCGAAACATGAAGATCACACCTAAGGTATTGATGATACTCTTAGAAGGAAGTAATGGCGAAAGAAAGGGGGCAGGTAGTTCTATCCAACCACTTTGCTTTATCGCTAGCCCCACTGCTAGTAAAAAAACAAGCAATTTTCGGTAGGACAGCTTTATCGGTAAATGACAAAGACCTATCAGGAGAAAAGAATAACCCAATAAAATTAAACCGTTTAGGCCGGGGAAGAACAATAGAACTCCTGCGATAAACCCGAGTATAAAGACGTGTAAACGAAATTTTTTAGGCGTAAAAGAATGTACTATAAAAAGACCAAACAGAAGTGGAATTATGCGTGGCAGCCCAACATGCATCTCGATATTAAACTGAGTGATGACGAACCCTATTCCTAGAAGTTGTACTAAGATTAGAAAAAATGCCTTGCGCTCGGCTATAATGCTAGGAACTGGATTGCTTATCGTATTTCCTTGTAGGTAATCTTAGAAATTAGGAAACAAAAGAATACTATATATCACTTTAGACTTATCATTTTTACCTGATTTGTCAGAAACTGAGTGCTTTTTGTAACGACATGAAATTCATTATACCTAAAACAAGTTCACAAAAATGATTTAAGGATAAGTTGTTTAATCTTTAATTGATGAGAAAACTTGAATTTTAGGTTGAAACAAAGATAATAAATCGAAAATTTTTATTACAAAAATTTTCTAGAAATTACTTTTAGGAATTTTAGAAGGGATTTGTTGGAAAATTACTCATTTCCAGTGGAAAGTATTAATAGGAACAAGATTCGAGCTCTTGGTATAAGCAGCTTTTGCAAAAGTAAGTCTTACCCGTTTGCTCGTACTGCTTTTGAATGTATTGATACTGCTCGAAGGCTTGTTTTTGTTGATGAATAGGTGGAGCAAAAATAAAACCTGTAGTCAATAAGATACAACCTAAACCAACTAGGAAGGGTGATAATTTTTTAAGTTGATGCTCTGGTTGGAGGAGCTGAAGGACGCGGAGTTTTAAGGAACTAGACCCAAAATGAGACAATGCCCCAAATTGCTGTTGTTCTTTCAGTTTGATTAAAAGAGAAGCGTAGGCGGTTTTGTTTCCGATATGATTAACGGCATAAGCATCTGCCATAAATTCATTGAGTAAGCTCAATTCTTTTTTTATGCTGTAGAAGATTGGATTTAGAAACCAAAACGCTTGTAGAATATCCAAGCCGATCAACTCCCAAGTATCAAAATGCTTAATATGAGCCACTTCGTGCATCATGACGGCCTTACGTTCCATTGGCGAAAGCTTAGATAATTCTGGTTTCCAAACAATATATCGGCGTATGAGACGGAAGGATGCAGCAAGTAAATTGCCTTGATAATTTAACACATAATAGGTCTGGCCATCAATATGTTTTTGTGTAGTTGTAGAATTACGGATTATTCGCAATAAATGCAAAACCTTGATGCTTAAGAGTACGAGAATAATAAATGCTATGCCTATAAAGAAGAAGGAAATGCCCCATTTAGATTCAATGACAGAGTTAAAAACAGGATCTTCTTTGTACAATAGCAACCCACTTTGCTCTAAATCTTCACATTTACAAAACTCTTGTTCTGTTATAGCCATGTTGTAGCACGTCATCAATTCTTCTTCTAATTGAAGTGTAAGCGTATTTTCCGTGTTAAATGGATGTATAGAATGAGCTACATGCTCAAATTGAAAGTCAGGTAGGGAAGGAAGGATAAATGCGGGTAAGACAAGGCACATCCCAACCATAGCATATAAAAATGCTTTTCGTTGAAATAGAGCTGCTCTTTTCTGAATATAGCTTTTGTAAAGCAGATAACCAGAAAAAGACAAAAGATAACTGAGTATGAGGTACACTGCAACCATCGACGCCTTTATTTTTTAGATTCGATTAATTTTTTTAGCTCGTCCAATTCTTTCACTGAAATTTGGTCATTATCAACAAGCGCAGAAACCAAGGATTGAATAGAACCATCAAATACATTTTCTAAAGCATTGTGTAAGAAGGTTCCTTGATAATCCTCTTGCGATACTACGGGGTAATACTGATGGGTACGACCAAAAGCATTGTAATTTACAAATTTCTTCTCAGTTAAGATACGAAGAATTGTGGAAATTGTGTTATACGCAGGAGCGGGATTTTCGTCCCATTTTTCCAAGACTTCTTTTACAAACCCCTTTTCTATATTCCATAGAATATTCATGACTTTAAGTTCAAGGGGGGTCAACATTTTTGAATTTGGCATGAGACTACATTTTTTGTTTCATTGTGAAATCAAGAGCAAGATACGACTTTTTAGGCAGATAACTAAATTTATAGTTTAATTATTCGCTTCATTTTCCAATACTTCTCCTTTAATCCATAAAATGTCAGGCTTTTTTTGGTCGTGAAAAAAGACTTTGATTGATTTTTCGAAAGGGCCTTCCTTTTTCGCGTCGTAGTCTACTTTTACTTCTCCTATCATATTGGGTAAGGTAGGATCATAGGACCAATCAGGAGCAGTGCATCCACATAAAGTCCTGACATTGTCAATAAAAATGGGCTTATCTGTAATATTGGTAAACTTAAAAAGGATGGTGACGGGTTCGTTATTCTTTATTTTTCCAAAATCATGCTCTAGAATATTCCAAGTGACATTTTTCACGACTTGTTCTGTAGTCTCTTTTTTCTTTCCCTTCTTTTGAGCTTGAAGATTAGGTACAAAGAACATGAAACAAGAAATGAGTAAGAATATTCTTAGTAGGGTATTCATAAAGTAAAGTATTTATGCGACTATCTATTTGATGGTAAAAATTAAGCCGTGCTGAATCTTGAGCAACATAGATAAGTATGAGCATCAAAAATCGAGCCCTTGATTCGCATTATTTATTATTTAATGCACATGATTAGTGTATCAATAGTCCAAAATTAAAGCCAAATAGACAAGGCCGCAAATTTCAGGAGGTTAAGTTTATGTTAATGATAAAATAAAAGTCCTGCTACAAATAAATGCAACAGGACTAAACTCTTCATTAACAGGTTGTAAGCTAAAATTGTAAATGCCTTTCTCTTTTAACTTAATTTTTAGCCGTTCGGCAAAACGACTAAATTTTACCTTAACAAAGATATGGACAGGAGGAAGCCTCCAATCCGTGTGAAATAACCAATCCACAAGATTTTTGCAATTTAGGGAATATTAAGGCTAACTAAAATGATCTTATTATTCTTAGTAGCCTAAACGATTTCCTACTTTTGAATGATGAATCTTTGGGCATACCCATGAAGACCATTATTTGCTTTTAAAAAGTACATACCACTTGCAAGGTTTGATAGGTCAATTGTTTTATATAAGCTGTTAGGAGCTATTTCAATCGTTTCAGTTACCTTATGTCCACTGATATCGAAGATCTCTACTTGAATTGGTAAATTAGACCCTGCCAATATGTTAAGCTCTAGATTTTCGATAGCTGGATTGGGTTGTAGCGTGAAATATAGATTTCCTTTACTCAATTCGAGTACGACAATTTGCTCATGATAATCAATAGCGTTATCTTGTTCAACTATTGCTAATCGATAATAGTTCAAGCCAGGCATAGGATTTTCATCCTCAAAACGATAATTTTGAACGTTGGTAGAATTCCCCAAACTGCGCACCTCACCAATGGAAGAAAAGTCAATTCCATCTGTACTTCTTTCTACTATAAAACGGTTTATTTCTGCTTCAAAAGCAGTATGCCAATTTAGCACTACATCTGATTGGACAATCTCGCCGTAAAACTCAACGACTTCAAGAGGAAGAGGGACATTGTTTGGGCAAGAAGCTGCATCAACGCTTTGATTTGCTAGGAACGTACTAACAGGGGTAAGTGTTCCACAATCTGCACTTGGGCAATCAAAATTGATTTCATAAACGGTTCCTGTAGTTGATTCAAAACCATACATATCATCTTCTCCATCAAATAGAATACCTCCAAATTCGGTAAGACCTGCTGTAGGCCCGGAGTAACATTCTGCGGTAGGAGTAGTTGATGTAGGATCCATGACAAAAAGCTGTCCTTCTATGCCCATATAACTGTATAACATCCCATTAGTAGGATTAATAGCCCAATCTTGGATACCACCACTTGGCTCGGGGCCAACACCACCATAAAATGCAACGAGCTCAGTTACAAAGGTTGTGATATATGGCTGGCAGGTTCCGCCTATAATTTCTTTGTAAACGGGTGTAAATGGTCCAGTACCCAGTAAGTTATTCAAGTCTAAAGAACCTAAATACATGGTATAAGCTGCTGGTACTACGGACTGAACTACCACAGCAGGGAAATGGTAGATTCCAGCGGCATCAACATCCCCTACATGCCATAGAACAGTGGTTCCAAAATCAGTAGCTATAGTAGGAGGAGGTAATATTTGACCAAGGACTTCGTAATTCCCATTGGCGTCAATTTTATAGAGATCTGGACTTCCTGTAGTATCTGCATCATTCATAGCATACAAGAAATCATCCATTGGATTATATCCTAGCGCATTGATTTGAGGAGGAAGCGGATTGCCAAAAGGCAAGGCTGTTATATCTAAAGTATCTATCTCATACAAAGAAGAAGGTTTGGTGCTTCCTTGTCCTTCTGATGAAACCAAGAAAAATGCATCTCCACAACCTGCAAAAGGCACTAAAGCAGCAGGCAATAATAAGGCAGAACAACCTGCCACATCAATATTGCCACCAGTAAAGGTATTTACAGCGGTTAATGTACCACAAGCAGCACTGGGACAGTCGATATTTACTTCATAAATGACACCAGTATTGGATTCAAAACCGTACATGTTATTCTCATTGTCCACTAGGATTCCTCCAAATTCTGATAAACTAGCCGCTGGACTAGCATAGCATTCGGCCACTGGATTTAGTGGATCCATAACGAAGACTTGCCCCTCCACGCCCATATAACTATACAGCATGCCATCATTCGCATTATAAGACCAATCTTGAATTCCACCGCTAGGTTCTGGACCAAGGCCAGCATTGAAGGCTATTAATTCAAAAACAAAATTGTCAATAAATGTTTGGCAAGTACCTCCAGTTATAGGCGTATAAGTTGGCATAAAGGGGCCTGTAGGAGGAAGCGTAGTAAGGTCTAGACTACCTAAATGCATAGAGTAAGTAAATGTCAAAGTATCCACAGTAACCGCTGGAAAATAGTAGATTCCATTCGGATCGATATCGCCCACATACCAAAGCACAGCAGGGACATTATCAGGGGCTGCCATTGGCGGTAGTATTTGTCCTAGTAACTCAGAATTGCCCAATGCCCCAATGGCATATAGATTGGGTATGCCTGTTGAATCTAAGTCATTCATACCGTAAAGTAAATTATCCGCAGGGTTGAAGCCTAGTGCATTTATTTGTAGTGGTGCGCTACTAAAAGAGGTGGAGGTGAAGGTTGTCGTGTCCACGGATGAAAGAGTAGAAGATGTTTGGGGACCTCCTGGAGCAGAAGCGAGAAAGTAAGATTCCCCACAATCTGAAAAAGGTACAAGAGTTGGCGCTTGTGCGTAAGCTGTTAGGCTTAAAATGCACATTACCATAAAAGGTAAAAAATTACGCATAACTTTGAGTTAAGTTTTTGGTATTAATAATAGAAATCGTAAATCGGAGGGTAACGATAGCTATTTAGGGAATTTGCAATATAGCATATTACAAAACAAATCCATTAGGTTATTGAATAATATTAAGACCAAAGAAGTAGAGAAGGGTAACCTTCGAAGTATTCGAAATTACAATTAAATGACAACTTTTAGTCGGTAGTATTATCGCTATATTAAGTTTTAAATGGGTTGTCTATATTATTTATTTTCGAGCATTAATCTCTAGTCTTCTTACGGATGCTTTTTAGTGGCTTTTATCCTTATATCAAAGTCATTTTATTAAAAAAAATACCATTGTTCTTTCTCAAAAAAAAGAATTAGCCTTTCCAACCTTTCTTTTTCCTAGAAGAATGGCAGAAAACTATACACATTAATTACACAAAGCAATTCAAGAATGTTTATTTTTGTATGTACCCAAGACCCAATAAGCGACAGAATGGAGGAAAAGCCTTGAAATAAACCGTAATGTTTTAAATGTTGGAAAAGAGCAGAAATTTTTGGTTTGATTTTAGCTATCTTTTATCTGATGCTATTATTTAGTAAAACATTGAAAGCCACCCTTATGAAAAAAATTGTTTACTTAATTGCTGTTTTCTTACTACCATTTAGTGTGTTAGCCCAAACTTCCTTGTCGGGGAATATAGCCCCAATGAGTGCAATGCTGACATCGTTGGATCCTTCTACTGCTTCGATTACGATAGACGCGGATCCTGGTTTTATGCCTGAAGATAAACTCCTTATCATTCAGATGAAAGGCGCTGTTGTTGACCTTGTCGATGGCAGCAACTTTGGTCATGTAAATGACTACAATAGTGCTGGTTCCTATGAAATAGCAACGGTTTGTGATGTGATTGGATCAAGCATTATATTTGAATCCTATCTTTTGAACAACTATGATCCCAATGGCTTGGTTCAAGTTATTAAAATACCAACCTACGATAATTTATCTATTGATGGTACACTTACAGCTCCTGCTTGGAATGGTACATCTGGAGGTGTATTGATCTTAGAAGCGAACACTATTAATCTAAATGCTGATATCGATATGAGTGGTAAAGGATTTAGAGGGGGTACTTATGGAAATTCTTCTTTAAGTTGTAGCTGGTTGAATGTAAAAACAAATTACTTTTACAATAATTCTAATGAAGGAGGTATGAAGGGAGAAAGTATTGCGGATG
>JAHDHB010000049.1 GCA_020631545.1 Saprospiraceae bacterium
AAATTTTCTCATTAAATTTAAAAAACATACTAATTAACTTAACTAAATAAACAACTATAAATAAACACCAAAATACACTCAATATCTAAACACTAAAATATCATCTGTAAATTTTATCAAAAAATATCTGGCATTTATCTAAAAAAGTTCTTAATTTGAGTAATGATTAGTCTTTCTGTAACCCATGATTTCAATCATGGGCTCTTTCAACGTTCCCCTGATTGAAATCAGGGGTTACAGAAAATACTTGGCGAATTTTGAAGAAATTTATGGAAAACAGTAAACTTTTAACGCTGCTACAGACATTTAAGAGTAGTGAATTGCGTGAATTCAAGGATTTTGTGGCATCTCCTTATTTTAATAAGAATAAGGAGCTCGTACTTTTTTATGCCTATTTACGAAAACATGCACCGCATTTTCCTCCAGCAAAAATTGAGCGCTTAGCTATTTACAAAGCACTTTTTCCTAACAAACCTTATGATGAAAAGCATTTGAATTATTTGATGAGTTTTTTACTAAAACTAGCTGAGGAGTATGTTGGTTTGAAGAAATACCAAACGACTAAAACCCTAGGAGAATATCAGCAACTTTCGTCCTTTGTAGAACGTGATTTGGACAAGCATTTTCATTATTCCTTCAATAAGGCTACGCGCTCTTTGGATAAATCGCCTTTTCGAAATATGGATTTCTATCGTCAGCAATATTTATTGGCGGATGTGGCTGCTCAATATTTTGCGAATCAGAAAATCCGAAAACACGATAGCTACTTGCAGCAAGCAGCGAATAATTTTGACCTTTACTACTTGGCCAATAAGCTGAAATATTGCTGCGAATTACTGAATCGACAAAAATTGGTAAAAGGGGAATATGAGTTGAAGATGATTGACGAAATTCAAGCGTTTCTTACGCTGCACCCGCATGAAAATATTCCTGCCATCGCCATTTATCATCAAATTTTAATGACCTTAACGAAAGAGGATGCCCATCACCACTTTGAAAAATTAAAAGAACTGCTTCTACGCTATCAAGAAAAGTTTCCTAATCAAGAACGAAAGGAAATGCTTTTATATGCCTTGAATTTTTGCATTCGTCAAGCCAATAGCGGCAAGCAAAATTATATTGAAGAAGCCTTTAACCTTTATTTTAAGGGAATCGAATCGGAATTGCTGTTCGAAAATGGCTACCTATCTCCTTGGGCCTTTAAAAATGTCATTCGTTCTGGTCTGATGCTGAAACGCTATGATTGGGTGGAAAATTTCATTGACAAATACAACAAAAAACAAGCACCAGAATTTCGTCAAAATGGTTTCCACTATAATATGGCAGATTTGTATTACTCTAAAAAAGAATTTAACATTGCACACCAACACCTAGCACAAGTAGAATTTACCGATATTTACATCAATCTGGATAGCAAAAAGATGTTGATGAAAATCTACTTTGAATCTGGAGAAATAGAAGCCTTACTTTCATCCATTGCCTCGTTCAATATTTTTCTAAAACGCAATAAAATCATTGCACCTAATGTGCGCGATCATTATAAAAATTTTACGACAATGCTGGGCTTGATGGCGAAGCAAGGATATTCTTCTGCTAGTTTGAAGAAAAAATTGGATGGGATGAAGTCAATTGCGGATCGGAATTGGTTGAAGAAGATGATCGGAGAACACTGACTATCAAGTGCTCTACTAGATGCAGCATTCCTAGGAGAAGGCTTGAATTATTTTAATGTAATTAGGCGGAATAGCCGTTTAGTATTTATAATTGTTCCATTTTTTCAAGCCACTCATTAAATCTCGGACTCTTTAATCTTATTTTCTCTAAACCAATGGCTTCTGCTATGATATTTCCATAAACAACTTTATCGTACCCTCTTATAATTCTTTGCAATCTCTTCGAAGGGGATGTCTCTCTACTATTGTTAATCATTTCTGGATTATCAAAATGTCGAAATGTCGTAACTAATTCATCTACCCCTACAAGTTCATCTTCAGGTATTTGCTCGAAAAAAACATCAATATTGTTAAACAGTAATCCTTCAAACTCATGTAACTGCATGTAGGGAATAAATCGATACTTTAGAGCATCTTCAATTCCATTGGACATTCCTGCTTCTAAAATTTCCATTCTCCTAGCTTTGTTAGGTTCTGCTTCGGCAGCATTCCAATTCGGAAAATTGTACTTGGAATAGACCCCATAATAATCAATAAAAGTCGTTACATATGCGGTGACATCGCTCCTAAGATGTAGTAAAATTTGCTTTTTCAACTCTGACCATTTTACAATTCCTCCCATAGACTTTTTTATCAATGGCGATTGAATGAAAATACCTTTGTTGGCAAAGTACGGGCTTAAGGTTTTTATACAAAACTCTTTTTCTGTTTGTCCTTCACATATAATGATAATCCTACGCATTAGATTTAATAATTTGGTTGTCCTGTAGTTATGATGTTTCGTTTCCAAAGATCATCAATTGTGTAATCTTCTAGCCAGAGATGTAATTCGTCTTTGTTTAAGCGTTTGAATTTTGATTCTCCTCCGATTTGATCAACAGTAATAATATCTTCAGGTTGAAAGTGACTTATTAAATCTGTAGATTGCGTGGCGATGATTACTTGGCATTTTTTTGCAGAGACTGACTTTATCATTCCTGCAAGTTTTGCAATAGCCTCAGGATGAAGCCCTAATTCTGGTTCATCAATAATTATCGTATCAGGTAAAACAGGTTGCATGAATAAAACAGTTAGCGCAATAAACCTTAAAGTACCATCAGATAAATCTGTAGTACCGAATATAACATCACTATACTTGCTTGTCCATTGCAAACGAAGAAAATGCTCACTATTGGGTTGGTAATAAAAATCGGAAAAATAGGGCGCTATGGATTGGATCGTTTTGATTATTTTGTTGTAGACAATCTTGTGATTCTCACTAATATTATAAAGAAATGCCGCAAGATTAGCCCCATCATTATACAAAAAGTAAATATCATTAATCAAATGACTTAGTTGGGTGAAGGGGGATTTGTCGCTAGTGTCATGAAAATGGTATTTCCTAAAACCATTAAGGTGTTTAATTATATATTTTGCTCTATGGCTATCCGAAGTTTTTAAAGTTGACTCTCTAGCTGATCGACTAATGTCCAAACCATTACCTTTGTAATATAGCTGTTCAGAAGTAAAAATAAAACCATCACTCCCTGATACTAACTTCACTGAATAGCCATTTTGGCCTTCTTCGAATTCAATTTTAAACGAAATTTTATCGGTGATTTTCTTACCCTTATGAAGAATTTTATTCTCTCCTCCAGAAAGAGCGATATAATCGTTTAGTTTTCGATTGTAAAGTTTATTCAAAAAATCAAAAAACGAAATAAAGTTACTTTTTCCACTTCCATTAGCACCAATCAAAATGTTAATTGGGTTAAAATCAACCCTTGTTAATTTCATTGTTTTATATCCCTTTATTTCAATGTAGTCCATACTAATTAAATTAATCTATTTATCTTTTACCATTTATGAACATACTTAAATACCGCAAACATCTACATCCTTGCTTACAATTATCTAAGTAATTCTTTTTATTACTAGATGAAGTGCAAAGTTAAATAATAATTAGGATTTTCCCCCAATGAGTACATAACAAAAAAGGGGAGACCAACAATCACCAAAAACAAAAGCCCTACAAAAGTAGAGCTTTAATTTACAACATATTAATTCACTTAAAGTTAGTTTATTTTGATAAATGGACGAGATTCTACGTGTTCATCGCTTTGAATTCGCAGAAAATAATTTCCATTTGGAAGATGCTCAAGGTTTACACGCTGACTTGTATTGGAAAGCATTTCTTGAATCAAAACGCTTCCTGTTTGATCAATAATTTGCAAGGTTGCCGCTGTTTGGTTAGTGTTTATCGTCAGATTATTTCTAGCTGGAATCGGATAAATCTCCATTTCAATATCCTTCGCTGTCCTTACCGAAACCAAATCTGAAAAGTTGAATGAGCCATCTAAATCAACCATTTTCAAGAGATAATAATGCACACCACTAGTCGTAGGCAAATGTGAGAATTGGTACGAATTCCTACTAGGCGTATTTTCCGCAGTAAGACGACCAACAGCAACCCACTCCTTAGCATCTATACTATATTGTATATCAAAGTGAGCGACATTTTCCTCATTTTCTGTTCTCCAATCTAGGTTTACTGCACGTTCATTTTCAAGAGTTGCTGAAAATGAAACTAAATCTAAAGGCAATTGGGTGGTGCTGACAAAGAGCTCTCCATTCTTTATTTTTATAGGTGTTCCATTCGAGGAAGAGCGAACAACCATCCGTACTTGCACCTGCTTAATATCTAAATAATCAATGAATGGGATGGTCACCGTGTGGAAAGAAATGTTAGAAGACAACTCGTTAAAATACTTATAATCCAACATAATAGCGTCCGTCCACTCTGTAATAATATCTGTTTTTACTTGGAGGCTCACAAAATCACCTGCTAGCATGGCTCCTGTTCGATTCACAAAAAAGCCAATATAAATATCCGATACCGCACAAGTAGAAAAATCAAAAATAGGTTCTAAGAAGGCTAGCCCTGGACCGTTGTTTGTCCCTTTGATTTCCCAGTGGTTAGGATTTACAAAAGCGTTTGTAGTTGAGTTCAAATCACCATATAGATAAGTAGATTGATCTTTAAGATCCAATGTATAAGAACAGTTTTGAGCTGATGCGCTATTAGCCAATAATCCCATAAAAATTAGGCTAAGAAGTGTGATAGTCGATTTTAATTTCCTCATTATTCTTGTTGTTTGTTTTTGAAGTAATGTTCTAGCACAAAATTCTACATTTTTATGGGTACAAAACAGGGCATATACACCTAAATTTAAAAACAGGTATTTTTACGGGTATAGAATTATTTGTCTATTTTTTTTAAAATCAACAGCTTAAACACAACTACTATTTTGTCAAACTTTAATGTCCATGAAATTAAATATTTAACTATTTTTAAATATTTTGCTATTTTTGAAACCCCCAATCATATTTGGTATTGAATTTGATTTGTGTAAAATAAAATTCTTAATTTTGCGCCTTAAGAGCATGTTTAAATTTCACCCATTTGGGCTAAAAAAGTGTTTTTCATCTCCAAAAACGAAATTTAAACATACTTCTAAGCAGGTAGAGCTAAACGAACAGCATTTTTATTGGAATTATCCCTATCTACTTCGAAAAATATACTTCATGACCGCTATCAAACAGTTTTACGTTAGTTGCTTTATTCTTTTTATTGCATTTTCTTCCATTGCTCAGAGTAAAGGGCATAAAATTGAAATTACTGTTGATAATTTTCAGGAGAAGCAACTTTACTTTGCAGTCCACTACGGAAATAAACAATACATTAAGGATACCTTAGACATTACCGCAGAAGGAACCTTCATCAAGCAGGGCGAAGAACCTTTGAAACAGGGAATTTACCTAGCGATATTACCACCTGATAATAATTACTTTGAATTATTGGTCGGGAGTGATGATGAACAATTTTTCTCTGCTAAAACCTCTACCGAAAACTTCGTTACGAATATGCAGGTGAAGGGAACGAAAGAAAACGAGCGTTTCTATGAGTACCTTATCTACATGGGCAATCAACGTAAAAAGGCGGATGAGTTGAGGAAAGAACTAGAAGAAGTCAAGGAAAATGCTGGTAAATCTAAAAAAATCACCGATAAAATTGATGCTATTGATGAAGAGGTGGAGGCTTACCAAGCCGATTTTATGACCAAATATGCGGGGTCACTTGGAGCGGCAATGATAAAAGCGTCTAAAGATGTGCCGATCCCTGATCCTAAAGAGAAGTTGGACAAAAAAGCAATGCAAGAATACCAATTTCGCTACTACCGTGAGCACTTTTTCGATCATATCGATTTTAGTGATCATCGCCTTGTTCACACCCCTATTCTACACAGCAAAATGGAGCGTTTTCTAGATAAATTAACTTATCAAGTACCTGATTCTATTAATGTTTCCGTCGATTACTTGTTAGATAAATGCAAGGCAAATGAAGATGTATTTCAATATGCCGTAGTCTATTGCTTAAACAAATATGCCCAAGCCAAAATCATTGGTTTTGACGCGGTGTATGTTCATATTGCAGAGAAATATTATGGTGGTGGCCTAGCAGATTGGACAGAAGAAGATCAGTTAAAAAAGATACTAAAGAATGCTAGGACATTAAAGCCTTTATTGATTGGAAAAAAAGCACCCAACATCAAGATTCACACCATTGACGACCAGCCTATACAACTTTATGATGTAGAATCTGAGTTTACCATCGTTTATTTCTGGGATCCAGACTGTGGGCATTGTAAAAAATCCGCACCTAAGATGGTAAAATTTTATGATGACTATAAGGCGAAAGGCATTACCCTCTTTAGCATTTGTACAAAAGACAAGGAGAAAGAGAAATGCGTCAATACCATTGAAGAAAAAGATTTAGGCCGATGGCTCAATACCATGGCACAAGAGGATCAAGAATTGTATTACCGATTGAACTACAATATTCGTTCTACTCCAGTACTTTATGTGCTTGACAAGGACAAAACTATCATTTCTAAAAACTTAGGAGCTGATCAATTACCAGAGGTCATGGATCGTTTGATGGAGATGCAGGATCTAAAATAATATGGCAATCATCAGAATGTGACCTCCCTTATCACTTCACCTAATACGAGTGCCTCACTTTTTTTGAATGCTGGTAGCGGTGGAGATGGCATGAACTCCTTGGAGGGCTATCAATTACTAGCCAATTCTCCTGCACGCGAATAGCTCCACTAGGATTTAATGCAGCGATTGATGCTTATTATGTCGTCGTCCGCCATAGAAATCACTTGGCCATCATGACGGCTACACCAGTGCTTTTAACAACCAACTCTTCCTTGGATTTTAGAAATACCCCGCTCTACGGTGGCGCTTCTGCTTCCGCTGATTTTGGCGGATTCCAAGCTTTACGCTCTGGGGATATTACTGCTGATGGGGTTACCAATGCTGCGGATCGTAGTGCTGCTTGGAATAATCGGAATAGGGCGAGTTTGATTCCGTAGGAATTACGGCATTAGCTGTTTATTTTTCAGATGCTAATGAACATAACTCGCTTGAAATTAAAGATGCTGGTGTTATCAAAACCAAAATGAAGTTCAAAGACAATGGCAGTATTCGAGAGGTGTCGTATAACTGTAAATGCAGTATTAAGGGGCTGTTAAAAAATACGATTTATGGCATATAAACCCCTCATTTAGTAAATTATTTTTTGCTAGTATATAATAAGCATCATACTTCTTAAATCTTACATCGTATTTTGAAGAGTGGCCTCATTATTTCGACAAAGTTAGTTTGAAGTATTCTTCTTCTGTTTCTTCATTAAGTAAAACTTCTGTTTTTTCCACGCCCCATTTTTCTAACAAAGCAAGTGAATATACATTATGGGGACTTACGGTCGCTATTATTCGCTTACCCCAAATTTCCTGATTTTGTTTTAAAAAAGACATCGTTTCACTCATTATCCCCTTGCGTCTTTCGTTGGGATGTACCATATAGACGACTTCTAATTCATCTTTTCCAGTGTGTATTGATTCTTTCAATTCGAGATGTCCGCACAATTGATCCTTTTTGTAGATACCCCAGATCCAAAATATTCGTTCTTCATTCTTTTCATAGATTTCAGCTATTTTTCTAAATAGTTTCCTTTCTTCTTCTTCGATTCCCGTAGCGCCTCCCATAAATTGAATGGAAATTTTATCCATCACTATTTCTACGAACTTATCTTCATCCTCAGGACGATATGGTTTAAGGGTAAGTCTCTTTGTTATAAGTTTTTGTGGCCGCATATGGCTGTTTTCAATCGAATCGTGTAGTTATTTAATAATTAAGAGGAGAGTTATATTACTGAGTTTTCACCTAACGCTTCGATTGGTCTTGTTGAAATCCCATTTCCCATCAATGTACAAACCTTTAAAAAGGGATTCATTTCCTTCAAAAATCTCCTGCAACGTACTCAAAAACAAACTCTTGCTAAGCCGGCGTGGGCGTGAGATGAAATAATATTCTCCTTGAGTAATTACTTTCAAGGCAATCTCCGTCTTATCAACATAAGCATTTTTATTGCAATAAAGATAAACAAATTGACCTTGAGATACAAGGGAATAAGATATTTGGTGTTGGTTTTGAGCTTATCAAGTAGTTATGTGTCTCCCAAATGATCTTTCTGAGCTCATTAACGAGATAGAGCCAAAAATATCTAAAGGCACGATTTTCGCTTAGCTAAACAACCGTAAGAAACTTGAGTCTCCTCCGAAAAGGCTCTTCTTCAAGATACGATGTAAGATCTAAGAAGTCTGATATAGACTCATACTTGAATCCTCTTATGGTTGAGTTTTATACACAGTATTTATCCATAAGAACAAAAACAATTACTAAATACTTATTTTCAATGGTTTGTGTATCTTTTGAAAAAAATTCTCGTAAAAAACGTTCAGAAGTTTTAGCAGCGAGATCATAGACATTCAGTAGTTGTATTAGATTGACTTATTCAGCTTAAACTGCTGCTTAAATACCCCAATTACAATTCCTCCAATTTCTTAATGTAGCAAGGGGAGGCAAATCTTCCTTGCAAAAAATATTTAAACAACTTGAAAAACTTAGTATTCCTCCTCACATTTATGATGATGGCTCAATTTGGAGTAGCACAATCGTCATGGAATTTTAAAGCCTATAAAGGTACTATGGGCAAAGACATGGGCATCACCTTGGTTTTAGGCAAAAAAGATGGCCAATTAATGGGTTATTATCAGCGTGATGTCTATAAAACTGATGTTGACCTCGAAGGTACGATTGGTTCAGATGGTACCGTTAACCTTACAGAGGTCAATGAACGTGGTGTGAAAATGTCTTCCTTTGTTGGTAAGCTTCAAAATGGTTCTTTTGAAGGAAAATGGGTGGCTATGACAGGAAAAACTTCTATTCCTGTTTCTTTTAACGCAAGTGCATCCTCTAAAAAAGTCAACGAATTTAAACCTGGGCATTATGTTTTGGTAAAATCCATCAACAAGCAAATGAAGGAGCCGATGATGGACGTTAATGTCGATTATCTGATGCTTGTAGGCTCTAAAGCTTCCTCTCGCACTTATGAGAGCCTGAATGTGAATGCTCGTACAAAAGCTAGAAAAGAATTTAGAGCTGCCGTGGATAATATCCGTTCTGCGGGAAATACAGGAACCTTTACGCGCAATATCGAATCTGTATATATGAGCGACAAAACGCTTTCTTGGGAAGTAAGGTTTGTTGAAAAAGCAGGAAGTCGAAGCATGAAGCAAGGGGTAAATGGTATGAATATAGAGATGGCTTCTCGCCAAAATCTTGAGCTAACGGATGTTTTCAAATCGAATAGTGATTACCTCACTTCACTTTCGGAAGGCTGTGTAGCTACTTTAGAAAAGGATTATGCTGGCGTAGAATTCGATAAACTAGGGCTTGCTCCTAAGGTAAACAATTTTGATAATTTCTGCATTACGAAAGAAGGTGTGAAGTTTATTTTCAGCAGCACTCAGCTAAAATTACCTTCGGAAAAAGCGCTGGATAACCCCATGGTGGTTGTTCCTTTTTCTAAATTAAGTAGTTTTTTGGTAGATAGTGGTGCTTTGTAAGAACTAGTGGCTCTGTTCAGAAGTTCTAGACAGACTGCGTTGCTCATCGGTCAGGTAGCTACGGCTAACTTCCCTCTTCGCGCCTTGTCTAACAAAAAAATTACTACGCCTAAACTATCCATTACTTCTGAGCAGTGCCACTAATTTTTATTGCTAAGAATATCGTCCGTTTGTCTTTTCTAGGCAAGCGGATTTTTTTATGGTGTGAAGTATAGAAGCTTGAAAGATCCAAATCCTCTTGGTGGGTGAAATCGTAAAGTCGCTGGAATATAGCACATTATTAAAACAGATTGATCTCGTGCTTTTGTTTAAATTGAGTAGATTGGTCACACCGTGGCTTTAGGAACCACGGCGTGACGCTTCTCTTGGCTGTTTCGTTCTCTCCTGGATTTCCCTCTACTAATGCTACTAATGAAAGACATACGAATCATACGAAAACCTTTATTGACAAACGCTAGAGGCAGTATAGGTCGAGACTTTTCACGATAAATGAAAACAGGTATTCAGAGGGCAACCACAAGGGTTTGCCCCTACAGATATCGGGGTTAAAGTAATCTCCTATAGGTCTAAAAATGAAGTGATAGATTCTAGAAGAATACTACTGAAAGCTAAAACCTAGTTCCAGAGAATTGACACACGCCCTCCCACATTCCAACTCACCCTATTTTCCAGCGTAGCGACAAAACCCCTTAGTGACTTAACGCTTTTAACACAAAGGAGTTGCAGCCTCGATAGTAACGATATGTGGCGCTAACGAAGGTGTGTGAAGCAAGGTATATGGCTGGCTGACGTTTAGGAAGACAGGCAGATGCCTATGCTGAACCGCCTAAGGTAGTGCCGCATACAAGTGGATAGCGAGATTAGCTGCCCAAATAACCTCTATTCACGAACGATAAATTATCTCCGCACCCTTAAAAAAAAGAGTCAACCACCCTTAAAGATAGTTGACTCTCGATTTAAAACCTTTATATTCTAATAGTCGTTGACTATTTAGTAATCATTAGTTTTTGAACTAAAGACTGACCGTCATTAGTGACGATGCGTACAAGGTAAACACCGTTATCTAAGTTAGATACATCAAGGCTGGTATTATATCCGTCTACTTGCGTAGCAGAAACCGTACGGCCTAGCATATCGTGAATAGTAACGTCAATATTATCAGCTAATACTCCTGTGAATTCAAGATTAACTTGGTTGCGAGCAGGATTTGGGAAAAGGTTGAAGCCTAATTCAGTATCAGCAAAACGAGCTGTAAAGGAAGCAGAAGCCCAAGTACTAGCATCACCGCCACATACAGATTGAACGCCCCACTCATAAGAACTACCTTTAGATAAGCCTGTAGCATCAACAGTTGTGTTTGTTGTATTTGTAGTACTCCAAGTCGCGGCACCTGCTGCACGGAATCGAACGTTGTAAGAATCCGCAGCGCTAACAGCATCCCAAGACATTCTTCCTTCACGGCCACCTTTTCTTGAAGTTCCAACAAGGTTGGTAGGCGCATCACAAGCACCAGCAGGAGGACAAGCATTACAAGCAGAACCACCACAATCTACACCAGTTTCATCGCCATTTTGTACACCATCAGTACAGGTAGGTGTAGTAGGTCCGCCACCGTCACCACAAGCAGCAGAAGAAGAAGCTAAACCAGCACGAGGGCCAGCTAAACAAGCTTGCATTCTAGCAGATTGACCAGCAGTAAAAAGATTCATACAAACATCATAAGAGTAGTCCATGTAATTTTGATACATATC
This sequence comes from Saprospiraceae bacterium, assembly GCA_020631545.1. Classification (GTDB taxonomy): domain Bacteria; phylum Bacteroidota; class Bacteroidia; order Chitinophagales; family Saprospiraceae; genus JAHDHB01. The sequence continues at coordinate 11,443 of JAHDHB010000049.1, forward strand.
AACTGAGCTACAAGAAACGTGACCAGCAGCACAACCATAGTTAGCACCATCCGATTCAGGCGTATCAGATACATAATCATCCACGCTACAACCACCGTCACCCCAAATGTGGCGAAGGTTTAAGTAGTGACCAACTTCGTGCGTAGTCGTACGACCTAAGTCATAATTGGCACCTAGTGTACCTACACGACCGAAAGCGCTGTATAAACAAACAACACCGTCAGTAGCAGGATTTCCTCCAGGAAATTGAGCATAACCTAATAGGCCATTTCCTAAGTTGCACACCCACATATTCAAGTAGCTAGAAGGATCCCATGGGTCTACACCGCCTCTATTGGATTTCTTAACAGAATCATCTGTTCCCCAAGAACGTTTTTTGTTGTAAGTTCTAGTAATTCCGTTGGTAGGATTTCCATTAGGGTCAGTAGATGCTAAACAAAATTGGATGTTTGTATTCGCTGCTTGAGACCAAGTATTGTCTCTATCAGCATTGGTACGTCCAAAATCTTCGTTTAATACTTCGATTTGTGATAAAATCTGAGCATCACTGATATTTTCAGCAGAGGTATTATAGACGACATGAACAACGACAGGTATTGTAATTGTATTTCGAGAATTTTGGTCAAAATCGCGAACGAAACGTTGTGTACTTTGTTCGATTTGCTCCATTCGAGCTTCTAACAAGGGGTCATTTTCTTTTTGTAACTCAAAATATTCCATAGTTGAACAATTTCGAGCATCCTCAACTAGCATTCCTTGGGCAGTAAGCATAAAAGGAAATGCAAAGCAAAGTAATAAAATGAATGTTGTTAATTTTTTCATAAAAAATTTATTGATTTAGGTGAATCTTTAGAATTCTGGGATTTTAAAATCCAAACAAACAAAATTATAGTTTGTTGTTTATTTAAACTTCGGTGCGAATATAAAACAAATGCTATCATCCTCCAAATAAAAAAAAAGAGCTGACTTACAACTTTAATATCAATAATTTCATCAAGACAAATAGTAGACAACAAGACCAAGGGACTCAAACAAACTAATTATCAGGCACTTTCATACTTCATTTTATCTACCACCAATCAAGTGAGTAAGATTTTATTACACTTTAACCTTGTGGGTAACTATTAAAAAATAAAAATTATGCTGGGGACATGAGGTAGAAAAAACACGAGGTAAGAATTTCTATAATTTTTGTAAGGCAGAACTAATGGAATAATTTCGTAAAAATTCCCCATCGCATCAAAGAAGATCTAAGAATTGAAGATAATAAAGGAAAGGAGTAAACAGGACGGCAGAGCCACAGTAACTACCATTACAAAAAACACCTATTAACCTGATTTACAAATAAATAAGTGTATTTCTTGACAGTATTGACAAAAAAAGTTACATAGGGAAAATAAGGAGGTCTTGCGACCTTTTCACATAGCACTCCACCGCGAATAACTGCATGAGCCTATACTTGGTTAAGTTTTATTTTTAAGTCGATTAGATTGTATTGTATTGTATTTAAAAACTTTGCAAAAACAACAAACTTTCCGGGGTTGTGTAAACAAAAATGCCTGCGAACGTCAGTTGCTATCAACATCAGTTCACAGGCCAAATAAACAGGGGAATGTAAGTTCAATTATAACTAATCCTATAATTTTCAAATTCGTCTAGCAAGTATTCTCTCCACTTTGTTTTACTTCTGTACAGAAGCAATTCGTTGAGTCTGGAGCAAGTTGCCTGCTTTATCGTAAAAAGCCAGTTCAAAGATTCCAGTTTTCTCAAAAGGAATACTCAGCCCTTTTGTCGTCTTACTTACAATGTCAAGCTGTTGTTCAAAAATCGCTTTTCCAAACGCATCATAACAAATGACATAATGTACATCCTTGTTTCTCTCTCTGTTCTCAATAAATATAAAACCCTCAGTCGGATTTGGATAAACCGTTATATTACTGGATTTTATATCAACTTTGTCTAAATCCTGCTTTTTATTCATCTTGTTATTATTTCCCAAGATGTAGATACTCCCAGTAAAACTATCAATTTCATCTTCTTTATCGGTTTTTACAGCAGTAGGCCAAATAGTTACAATATTATCTTGACCTTCGATAAAATATTCATCCGTAATAATAATTTCCCGTTGGTAGTAAATGCTTTCACCTGGTAAAAGAACCGAACCATAATGAGCATAAGCAAAAGAGGGCAATACCTCAGCAATAGGAACATCAGGATTCAGTGAAATCAGATAATTCATCAACAATTGAACGGATACGGATTTAGTTCCATCGTTTTTAATATAGCCACCAATCGTAATGGTTTCATCAATCATGGCAGTATTCGGCATGTTAAATCCAACAAGCGAAAGATTAAGTTTTGAATTGCCCTTTTGGGCAGATGCAGTGGTCGTTCCGGCAAGAACCATTAGACAAAGGCATGACAAGAATAAAAGGTTTTTCATCAGTAGTTTATTTTCGGCCTCATCGGCACTTAAGTGAATAAGAACTCAATATCATGTAACCTTGCCTATTCAAAAAACGGCTGTCCTGTGACAGTCGTAAAACGTAGTTTTCAAATTTCTAAGATAAAGATAAACCAATTGCTAAGAAAATTCGGTATGTTTGTAAGGCCAATCTTACAAAGTCAACAATAAAATTATGCGCTATTTTTTAACAAACCTAATTGAGAATCTCACGAAAGAGGAGATCCGCAACTTCAAAATATTCAATAGTCGTTTTAAATATCAAGGAGAAGCGAAAAAAGTCATTCGGTTATTTGATCTAATCAAAAACAAAAAGGCAGATGAATACGAAGACAAACTCGTTGAGCAATTTTATCCAAACAAAAGTAAAAATGCCTTCTATCGCTTAAAGAACAGATTAGTAGGCGATATAGAAGGAAGCATTGTACAACTCAATCAACGAAGAGACGATGAATCTGATGTATACTATTTATTGGTTTTAGCCAATAGTTTTTTTCGAAAATCTGACTTTCAGAGAGTTAGTTATTATCTAAAAAAGGCAGAGAAAATAGCTTCTAATTCTAACAGGTATGATCTCCTAAGTATAATTTACGGAAAATTTGTTCGTCTTGCAAAACATTTAAGCACTTTCGAGCTAGAGGAATACCTAGAAAAAAGTAGACAAAACCTACTCATTCAGTGCCAAACGCAAAAAAACAGCCTACTAATCAGTGCTGTTACACATAAATTAAGACGAACAAATTTTTCAGGAAAAAATGAAACATTAATAGAGACACTCAACGAAGTAATTACGAACCTAGAAATAGACAGTGAAACATTAAAAGCACCAATTTTAAAATTACAGCTACACCAATGCGTGAGAGGCATATTGTTAGAAAAAAAAGATTTTGTCACACTTTCAGATTATCTACTAAAAAGCTATCATGAATTCGAACGAGATGGCCTCTTTACTAAAGAATTTCACGAGGAAAAGCTAATCTTACTCTCTTGGATAGTCAATGCACTCCCTAGAAGTGGAAAATTTGAACTCATTGCAGATTTCATCGTGGAGATGGAAAATGCTATGCAAGTCTTTGAAAAACGCAATAATGACAATTATACTTGGTTATTGTATCAAACAAAGGTTATTTATTTCACCTTTTCGCAACAACTTCCTTCAGCTATGAAACTGCTCAAGGAGTTGGAAGTACATCCTAAACTAAAGAACATTCCTCATTATACCATTTTGATTTACCTAAATTTGACGGTACTAAATTTTTACGACAATAATCTCCAAGAAGCTCTTTCTTACTTGTCTAAAATCATATTAGACCCTTCTTTCAACAAACAAGAAAGTACTTGGAAAATGAATATTACCTTGGTAGAAATTATGATAAGAGTAGACAGCAAAGATCATACCTATGCTATCAATAAATGCAATGAATTTTTACGAAAATTTAAGGGAGACCTACGAAATGAACATTTTAAGCGAGAGAAAGAATTTCTTCGCATTTTAAAAACCATGGCTTCTAAAGCTAGAGCGATCTCTGACCCAAAATTCAGCAAAAAAGTTCAAGAATTTATTGCTGATTCTCCTGATTATGAGCCGGGCTCCAATGAGGCTATCAATTACAAACTATGGCTTATCGCCAAACAAAAACGTAAAGATTATTATTCTATCATGCTAAAACATTTTTCCCAATTATAGGTTTACCTAGCGAAAGGACATAAAATCAGGTTTTTCTTTTCTTCTATCAAAGATGAACTGTTTAGTATTTCCTTTTCTAAAAACAAGTTAACCAATTAATTTAAAAAATATTATGTTTAGACTAGTTCTCATATTCGTTTTTGGAGCCTCTTTCTTTTCTACGGGTTGTTCTCAAGCAGGACGAACAGCTACGAGCGCAGAAACTGTCGGCGTCCCGACCGTAGCTACAAATAGTATTGTTGAAAAAATTGAAAAATCAGAAGAGGAATGGAAAAAAATTCTAGACCCCGAAGAATTTCGCATTCTCCGCCAACAAGGAACGGAACGTTCTTTTACTGGAAAATACTGGGACAATAAAAAAGCAGGAGTGTATAACTGTGCAGGATGCCAACTTTCCTTATTTACCTCCAATGAAAAATTTGTTTCGGGTACAGGATGGCCAAGCTTTTGGCAACCGATAAACAAGGCTCATGTACTTGAGAAAGCGGACAATGCTTATGGCTGGAACAGAGTAGAAATTCTTTGTGGGCGTTGTGACGGGCATTTAGGTCATGTATTTGAAGATGGTCCAGAACCAACAGGATTGAGGTATTGCATCAATGGAAATGCATTGGATTTTGTGGAAGAAGGAGAGGAGAAGAAATAGTACGATTTTAGATGTATGAAAAACCAGACCTCTTTTAGCCCACATTTTCACTTGAACGAGTACTTTATGAGCCTTATCTCTAAATTTTGAAACTCCCCGTTAAAGGGTCAAAATCGATTCCTTCTTTGGCGAAAGTCCGTCCAATATGGCCAGAATGTTTGAGTTCCTCAGGAGGAAGGATGTATGCTTTCCCTTGGCCATCAAGGAGGATCAATTTATCCGCTATTTGCAAGGCTGCTCCTAGCTCGTGCGTCGAGAGTAAAATGGTTTTTCCTTGCTCTCGACTCATTTTCCTTAATAACCGAAAGACCTCTACCCTATTTACTAAATCAAGGTGGGCGGTAGGTTCATCCAGCACTAGGACTGGCGTTTTTTGCGCTAAAGCTCTAGCAATCATCACCTTTTGGTGTTCTCCATCACTTAACTGGGCTATATTTTTATGCTCTAACTCTTTTATACCCGCCTCAAAAATGGCTTCGTTTACAATTTCTTCGTCTTTGGGTGTTAATTTTCCTAAAAAACTAGTGTATGGGTGTCGTCCCAAAGCAACCAGTTCGAATACGTTTAAGTAGGCTAAGCGGATACGCTCTGTAGTCACCAAAGCCAATACTTGTGCTAGGGCAGAAGTCGAATAGTCGCGCAATAGCTTGCCCTGAATTCGGATTTCGCCTCCTAAAGGAGGGTGTAACCCAATTAGGGTCGAGAGTAAAGTGCTTTTACCAGAACCATTCCTTCCGACAACAGCCCATAACTCACCTTTTTGGACTTCAAAACTAGTGCTATTCAGCAAGATTTGCGTTTGTTTTCGCACTTTGAAGCCCGTGACTAAACTTTTTACTGCAATCACACGACGTTAGGTTTATGGTTTATTTATGTAAGATTGAAGCCACTCCGAAAAACTCTTCTTCAAAATACGAGGTAAGATTTAAGAAGTATGATTTTTTCATTAATTCCAACTTTTCGGAGTAGACTCAAGATTTAGTAGGTGAAAATTCATACCTCTCACATTAATTATTTGCCCCATTTTCTCAACTGCTTTAGTAGGGCTCTAAAGCCTTTAGGTAATGGCGCATTAAACACCATTTTTTCCTTTGTAGTTGGGTGTGAAAGCTCCAACCGATAAGCATGTAGGGTTGTTCTATCCATTAGTGGCCGTTCTTCTCCTTGGGTATTTTTGTATTTTCGTTTGATATTGGATAGGTAAATTGCACCTTTCCCATTATAAACCGAATCGACTGCAAGAGGGTGCCCAATATGAGAAAAATGAACCCTAATTTGGTGCTGACGCCCTGTTTTGATATTGGCTTCTACTAGCGAATAATTTTTAAACTCTTCTACTACTTCATATTCTGTGACAGATGGTTTTCCTTTCTTGGCAACGACCATACGCCCTGGGATAAAGGGATTTTCAGTCAGTCGGCCATCTATAACGCCTGTTTTCTCTTTAAAATTTCCGTCGGCTACCGCCAAGTATATTTTTTTGGTCAATCGCTTTTCAAACTGATGGCATAAATCTTTATGCGCTTCCTTAGTCCTTGCGAAGCAAATAATACCGCTAGTTTCTCGATCTAATCGATGAACGATGTAAGCTTCTCCCAACTTGTCTTTCAGATAGTTATAAAGATTAGGTAAGTTAGGAGAAAAACGATCAGGAACCGTCAAAAACCTAGGCGGCTTATTCACAATGACCATGGCATCGTCCTTATAAACTATTTCTATTTTATGCTTCATTATTCTCTAAAGAGTTTTCTTCGCTAACGGCAGGGAGTTGTTCGCTTTGGCGAAAAATGAACGTGAGCGACGTCTACTGTCATTCTTCGGAAAACGGTCAAAAAAAACCTTACAATTAACTGTATTTCATAAGCTCTGCTTGTAATTTCGTGTAAAAAAACAACAAAATGCGAGCATGTAGTACAGGATGGCGAAGCCATAGTAATTATCATTATGACGACATCTCATAACGTTGATTTTTAACCACATAGACACATAGTTTTTTTGACGAAATTCGTATAAAAGGATACATAAGAAGGTCTTCCGACCTTTTCACATAGGCTCTCACAGCGTAAATCACACAAGCCTTAACCAACCTAACTACGTGTTTTAAAAACAATTAACTCCTTTTTTTCAACTAAAAACTTTGCACAAAAAACAAACTTTCGACGTTGTGTGTACATGTTGACAAAATACAATCTAGCAATCGGAATTAATTTTTTGACAATGAGATATTAACCACGACATTAGTAAATTGTGCGCAAAGATAGTAAATATAAGGCATGATTTACAAAGTAAGATCGCATTCCACACCTCATGCATCATACATCGCTTTTTTTACATCAAATTGGAAACATGAGGGTCGACGAAACTTCCTGCTTTTTCAAATTGAAAGGGAATAACCACTTCCCCTGCTCTATTGATATAGCCAAATTCATTTTCTTTTCTAACAGCGGCTAATCCATTCTTAAAATCAAGCACTTCCTTATAGGTTGCAGGAATAACAAGTTCACCTTTTTGATCAATAAAACCCATTGCATCATTGATCAATACTGCTGCCCTACCGTCATGAAATTTTCTCAGCATTTCAAATTTAAAATCAATAACGACTCGCCCCATAGAATCTATAGCGCCCCAATTTCCATGGTGTTGGGCGACACAAAGTCCTTCGTTAAAGTCAAAAACATCTTCGTACTCAGGATTAATCAATATTTTTCCAGCACGGTTGATAAAACCATACTTTCCTTTATAAAGAAAAGCCGCTCTACCCTCAACGAAATCAGCTGCGACTTGTAAGTTTGGAGGGATAGCGTAAGCTCCATTTTTATCAATAAAACCAAAGGATTCTTTCGAACTCACACAGGCGAGGCCATTATAAAAATTTCCACAAAATTCTCCTTTAGGCCTTTTGATTACCCAATTTCCTGTACTATCCACATAGCCCTGTTCTTTTTTCTTCTTACCATAGGCCAAATTTGACTTATCATAAAATGCTTCTAAGCTATCAAACCCTTTAAGCACAATCTCTCCTTGCTCATTTATCATTCCCTTCTTGCGTTTAGAGGTTACGATTAAAGCATAATCATTATAAAATTGTGTAAGCTTAGAGAAGGAAGAACCTCTAAATTGTTTTTCGTTTTTGAGGTTGATAAAGACATATTTACCACCTTTTACGCCATCAATCGCTTTCTCCTTGTAGTCATCAATTTTTACACAAGCCTTTCCTTGAGAGAAAGCAGTTACTTTGTCGTACTGCGGAAGAATAAGGGTATCTCCATTTTCCCGAATATATCCGTATTGCCCATCTTGCTTAACCCAAGCAACAAAAATTTTCGCTTCTACTACTTCTTCTTTTTCTTCAATTTCTTTAGAATTGCAAGAAGAAATAATCAATAAACCAACAAATAAGCCTAACGTTTTCCATTTCATGGAGTTAAGTTATGAAAAAATGAAAAGAATGAAAAATTATGAAGCGACTAATTGTTTTTGACGCTATTCCTTGAAAAGGATAAATACTACCAAATTAAGGGAATAATGCATTAAACTCGTTATTCGCATTATTCTTAGAAATAGTATGACAAATTTTAAAATCACAGGTGTTCTTACTATCTTTAATTTATGAAAAATTCGAAAATTGCTAGCTCCGCACTGAGCATGTTATTCTATGTTTTCGCCATATTTATTGGTCTCTTTGTATTCAAACAACTACCTGAAAGTCAGCATTGGTTGCTACGATTATTTATAGCAGATCTAGCAGCAACATGTTGGATATTTTTTGGGTCAGTTCTTTTGAATAATTCGAGCATGTACGATCCTTATTGGAGTGTAAAACCGATGGTTATTGCAGCGGGGTATTTACTTTATATTGGCCCTGAAAATGCTAATTTAATTCAATGGTTAGCCTTTGGCCTTATGCAATTATATGGCCTACGATTAACGACGAATTTTTATCGAGATTGGCCTGGTTTTGTTCATGAAGATTGGCGTTATGTCAATTTCCGTAAGCAATTTCCTAGAGCCTATTGGCTCGTTAGTTTTAGCGGTGTGCATCTTTTTCCTACGGTGATGGTATACTTGTCATGCCTGCCCCTCTACCCTATTTTCTTTTCTGATGCCACGGTTTCCCTTTCCTTGGTCTTGTGGTTAGGCGTCTTTATTTTACTCGGTTCAATCGTTTTGGCTTTTGTGGCTGATGAACAGATGCGAACTTTCAGAAAAAACCCTACGAACAAAGGTAAACTCATGAACTTACAAGAAAAAGAGTAGACATCCCAACTATCTAGGAGAAATCTTGACTTGGTGGGGGCT